>JAFNVD010000209.1 GCA_017383785.1 Peptococcaceae bacterium
TATAGAAACAGCCACAATTTACTTTACCGTGAAACAGTTTTTTTGTGTAATCATCATATGTCATTAAAATAAAACTTAACCGCTCAATCAAGGCGTGCATTTGACTTGTAATTTCACCAAAATAAATCGGTGTACCAAAAAATACTGCATCGGCAGATAGAATCTTATCTAATACAGGACTCAAGTCATCTTTCCAAAAGCACTTCGCAGGCTCAGCGCCTTTACGTTTACATGCAAAGCAGCTGCGACAACCTGTGAAGTTTAAATCATACAGGTGAATCATCTCTACCTCTGCCCCGGTATCCGCAGCCCCTTTCAAGGCCTCCTGTAAAATCAAATCCGTATTCCAGCCCTTACGTGGGCTACCGTTAATTGCAATTGCTTTCATATTGCCAAACCTCCCATATGTATTGTTATCAACATTATAGCATCAACGAAAATACCATTACAACAAAAAATCAGGCAACATTTTTATTGCCTGATTCATAACCTGCATGTTTTATTCTTCATCAAAGAAATCGTCAACAGCGTCTTTCATTTTGCCGAAGAAGCTTTTTTTATTTTCGCTTTTTTCTTCTTTTTTTTTGCCATCAGAACTTCTGCTATTATCATCCTTTTTCGGTTCTACTGCTTTGAAAGTAGCGTTCAGTTTTTCCAACAGATCACGCTGTTCTGCAGTAAGGCTCTTTGGTGTTACGACACGAATGGTAACGTACTGATCACCTTTACCATAACCTTTGATGTTTTTCACACCTTTGCCTTTCATGCGGAATTTGGCACCGGTCTGTACACCTGCAGGAATAGTCAATGTAACCTTTCCTTCCAGTGTTTCTACAAGTACATCCGCGCCCAATGCTGCCTGCGCAATATTGATTTCCTGTTCCATATAAATATCATCTTCGTCACGCACAAAAATAGCATGCGGACGCACATTGATATAAATGTACAAATCGCCGTTTGGCCCACCCTGTTCACCAGGGTCACCTTCGCCACTCATACGCAAGCGAGAACCTGTATCTACGCCGGCCGGCACTTTAATTTCCAGCTTCTTATTGATACGTTTTTTCCCCTTGCCGTTGCACTCGGTGCATGGATCTTTAATGACCTGACCTGTACCACCACATTCCGGGCAAACTTTAGCAGTCTGCATTTGTCCAAATGGTGTCTTCTGTACAGTATATACCTGGCCGCTGCCATTGCATCGGCTACAGGTTGTCGCACTGGTCCCCGGTTTTGCACCGGTTCCTTTACAAGTGTCACAGCTTTCCCATTTTGGTAATGTGACAGTTTTTTCTGTACCAAATACAGCTTCTTCAAAGTCTATTGTCAAATCATAACGCAAATCAGCACCTTTGCGCGGGCCTCTCTGCTGCTGGCCGCCACCGAATCCGCCGCCAAAGAACATATCAAAGATATCATTCATGCCGCCGAAATCGCCACCGCCAAAACCACCGAAGCCACCGGCACCGCCAAATCCGCCAGGACCATCATGACCAAATCGGTCATACTGTTCACGTTTGCCGGAATCGGATAAGGTTTCATATGCTTCATTGATTTCTTTAAACTTCTCTTCTGCTTCTGCATTGCCCGGATTCACGTCCGGATGATATTGTCTGGCCAACTTACGATAAGCCTTTTTCAGCTCGTCGTCAGTGGCTGTTTTTTCTACGCCAAGCACTTCATAATAATCACGCTTTGCCACGCCTGGTCCTCCTCTTTCTCGTACAGAATCTCCATATATCTACTACACAGAAAAGCGCAATACCAATATTGCGCTTTATCTATGCATACGTGTTATTTATTAAACTTCTTTGTATTCTGCGTCATATACGCCGTCTTCGTTTGGAGCAGACTGACTGTAGCCACCCATATCAGCACCTTGTGCCGCCTGAGCTGCTGCATACATTTTTTCTGTCATTTTGTACAGTACATCTTGCAGCGCTTCTGTTTTTTCTTTGATTTCAGCAGTGTTATTGCCTTCCAGAGCAGCTTTCAGTTCGTCTTTCGCTTTGTTGATATCAGCTACTTCAGCAGCATCTACTTTATCGCCCATATCTTTCAGAGTTTTTTCTACCTGGAATACCATAGCATCAGCATTATTGCGGATATCTACTTCTTCTTTACGTTTTTTGTCTGCTTCTGCATTCATTTCAGCATCTTTGATCATCTGATCGATTTCGGCATCACTCAGACCACTGCTGGATTTGATAGTAATGCGCTGTTCTTTACCGGTACCCAAATCTTTTGCAGATACATTTACAATACCGTTTGCGTCGATGTCAAATTTAACTTCAATCTGTGGAACACCACGTGGAGCTGGTGGAATATCCATCAGTGTAAAGCGACCCAATGTTTTGTTGTACTGTGCCATTTCACGTTCGCCCTGCAGTACATGGATGTCTGTAGATGTCTGGTTGTCGGCAGCTGTAGTAAATACCTGCTGACGAGATACCGGAATAGTAGTATTGCGTTCTACGATTTTGGTGAATACGCCACCCAGTGTTTCAATCCCTAAGGACAGTGGTGTAACGTCCAGCAGAACTACGTCTTTTACTTCACCTGCTAATACACCACCCTGAATTGCTGCACCCAGAGCTACGCATTCGTCAGGGTTGATACCTTTGAATGGTTCTTTGCCCAGCAGGTTTTTGATTGCTTCCTGTACAGCAGGAATACGGCTGGAGCCACCTACCAGAATTACTTTGTGAATATCATTTGCTGTTAAGCCAGCGTCTTTCAGTGCCTGACGTGTTGGACCCATTGTTTTTTCTACCAAGTCAGCTGTCAGTTCATCAAATTTTGCTCTAGTCAGAGTCAAATCTAAGTGCTGAGGACCATTTTCATTCATAGTAATGAATGGCAGGTTGATGTTGGAGCTTGTTACGTTGGACAGTTCGATTTTTGCTTTTTCAGCTGCTTCTTTTAAGCGCTGCATAGCAGTTTTATCCATGGACAGGTCAATGCCTGTTTCTTTTTTAAATTCTACGATCATCCAGTCGATGATTTTTTCGTCGAAGTCATCACCACCCAGACGGTTGTTACCGCTAGTAGCTTTTACTTCAAAAATGCCATCGCCCAGTTCCAGAATAGATACGTCAAATGTACCGCCGCCTAAGTCAAATACCAGTACTGTCTGGTCGTTGTCTTTATCCATACCGTAAGCCAATGCTGCCGCAGTTGGTTCGTTGATGATTCGCAGTACATTTAAACCTGCGATTTTACCTGCGTCTTTGGTAGCCTGACGCTGGCTGTCTGTAAAGTAAGCAGGTACAGTGATAACTGCTTCTGTTACGCTTTCACCCAGATATGCTTCTGCATCTGCTTTCAATTTCTGCAGAATCATAGCGGAAATTTCCTGTGGTGTATATGCAGTACCTGCTACAGTTGTTTTGTAGTCAGTACCCATGTGACGTTTGATGGAGCTTACTGTATTGTCAGCGTTAGTTACTGCCTGACGTTTTGCTACCTGACCTACCAGACGTTCGCCGGATTTGGACACACCTACTACAGATGGAGTAGTGCGGTTCCCTTCAGTGTTGGCAATTACTACAGCTTCGCCGCCTTCCATTACGGCTACGCAAGAGTTTGTTGTACCTAAGTCAATCCCAATTACTTTTCCCATTTTAGTTTCCTCCTAAATATCTTCTTACAATTATCTACTTACTTTTACCATGCTTGGGCGAATTACTCGCTCTTTCAGCATATAGCCGGCTCTTAGTTCTTCTACTACTGTATCTTCCGGCACACTATCATCATCCACCTGCATAATTGCTTCATGCAGGTTTGGATCAAATGCATGACCTACTGCTTCGATTTTTGTCATTCCTGCAGCCTCTAACACCTGCTGCAGCTGACGATAAATCATATCCACGCCTTTTACTACATTTTGCACATCTTTGTTGTCGCTGGTAGTTTTCAACGCCAACTGGAAGTTATCCAACACCGGCAGGATTTCACCGATGATTTTGGCATTGCTGTATTTCATTAAATCTTCTTTTTCTAATGCAGTACGACGTTTATAGTTCTCAAAATCCGCCGCTGTACGTAAAAATCTCTGATTCAACTCATCCAGCTGTACCTGCAGCGCTGCTGCATCTACTACTTCCTCCGTTGCTTCCTCTGCCTGTTCTTCAACAGGCTCCTCTGTGGTCACTTCCTCTTCCAGGATTTCTTTTTCCTGTTCTGTCATGTGACACGTCACACTCCTTTATTCTTCTATACTTTAGTATACCTATTCACTTTCTTGATATGCTTCTTCCAGTGTCAATGCCATTGTATTCAGCATAGATACCGCAGTTGCATAATCCATTCGAGTAGGACCAATCAAGCCAACCTTGCCGACCGTCTCACCCTTTACTTTATAATTGGCAATAATCACGCTGCAGTCTTTTACTTGGTCAACCCCGGACTCTGCACCGATTTTTACCGTAATACCGGTTTCATTGTCATCAGCCGCCATAATTTGTGTCAGGACTTCTTCCTGCTCTAAAGATTCCAGCAGATTTTTCACCTTAGTAACATCTTTAAACTCAGGCTGCGACAACATATTTAGCCCGCCGCCCAGGTAAATTTTCTTATCTTTATTCTGGATACCTAAGATAGAAGACAGCATTTCTAACGCACAATCTACTACCTGACGCTGATTGGTTAAGTTCTGAAAAATGTTCTCCAGAATATTGCGCTGCCAATCATCTACTTTTAAACCACGCAAATTCTGGTTAATCATCATACTCACCAAATCCAAATCCTCTTTTGTCATGGACTCCGGAATTTCCAGAAAACGATTTTCAATTTTATCGTCTTCCATGATAATAACCATCAAAGCTTTGCCCGGCTCTACCGGCAATAACTGCAACAGTTTCAGTGTAGTACCATGCTTGTCATCCAGCATCATCACCGTAGTACAATTGGTTACTTCCGCCAACATCTTCATAGAATCGCGCAGCACCTCACCTACTTGCTCTCGCTTAGCGCGGATTTGACCGGTAATGAGCTGCTTTGCCTCTTCTTTTATATCGCTTTTATTCATCAAGTAATCTACATAATAGCGATAGCCCGCCTCAGATGGTACACGCCCTGCCGAAGTATGTGGCTGCTCAATCAGCCCCATCTCCTCCAAGTCGGCCATTTCATTGCGGATAGTTGCAGAGCTGACACCCAAATCATATTTCTTGGAGATGGTTCTGGATCCAACCGGTTCTGCAGTTTCGATATAATCCAATACAACTGCCTCAAGTATTTTCGCTTTCCGGCTATCCATTTCCATACGTGTCACCTCACCTTTTGTTTTGTTAGCACTCTATCACCTTGAGTGCTAACAATGATAGTATAATACGAACCTGTCTGAAAATCAATGGTTTTTGCTAAAAAAAAACTAATAATTATGTTAAGAAAATGTGAAGATGCTCTACACATTTTGGTACATAAACATTGTACCTATGAAAATTTTTTCGTATTTCTTCGCACGAATATCTATATTGTTATAATATATTTTTACTGTATATCACACGTCTATGGCAAATCACCACAACATCTGCTACAATAGAATAAATATGTACTGAAAGGAGGCGCCATAGTATGGAGCAGCCATCATTATTTGCACATGAAGTATCGCAACCACTGGCGGCTCGTTTGCGGCCGCAAACATTAGACGAATATGTTGGTCAGACACATTTGCTAGGCCCCGGCAAGGTATTGCGCAAACTGATTGAAAATGACAATATTTCCTCCATGATTTTCTGGGGCCCTCCCGGTGTTGGTAAAACTACACTGGCTCGTATTATCGCCAATGCTACCAAAGCAAAGTTTATTGATTTTTCCGCTGTCACCAGTGGCATCAAAGAAATCCGCGCTGTCATGCAGGATGCTGAATACAATCGTCAATGTGGGGAACGCACCATAGTTTTCGTGGACGAAATCCATCGATTCAACAAAGCACAGCAGGATGCCTTCTTGCCGTTTGTAGAAAAAGGCAGTATTATCCTCATCGGTGCTACTACAGAAAATCCTTCATTCGAGGTAAACGGAGCGCTTTTGTCTCGCTGCAAAGTATTTGTACTGCAAGCTCTCACCACTGAGGATTTAACTTTATTATTAACAAGAGCCATCCATGACCCACGCGGTTTTGGCTTGCAAACCATTCATATGGAACCTGAGCTCATCGAAATGATTGCCGTATTTGCCAACGGCGATGCTCGTTCCGCCCTTTCTACACTGGAAATGGTGATTCTGAATGGTGATACATTTGGTTCCACAGTCACTGTGACTATGGATACCATTGAGCAGTGTATCAGCAAAAAATCTTTGCTTTATGACAAAAACGGTGAAGAACATTATAATCTGATTTCTGCACTGCACAAATCTATGCGCAACTCCGATCCCGATGCTGCTGTATATTGGCTGGCCCGTATGTTGGAAGCGGGCGAAGATCCGCTGTATGTAGCGCGACGTGTGACACGGTTCGCCAGCGAAGATATTGGCCTAGCCGATCCTCGCGCATTGGAAATTGCCGTAGCTGCTTATCAGGCGTGTCATTTTATCGGTATGCCCGAATGTACTGTGCATTTGACGCAGGCTGTGGTATATATGTCTATGGCACCAAAATCCAATGCTCTTTATATGGCCTATGAAAATGCAAA
>JAFNVD010000210.1 GCA_017383785.1 Peptococcaceae bacterium
AGTATGCTACAGGGTCTTCGATTGGCATACCTTCGATTAAGAGCGCTTGGTTATACAGGATGCTAATCAGACTGGATGCTTTTGCTTCGTCGGCGATATGCATTGCTGTCAGTGTATTGAAGATTTCATGGTTTGCATTGATTTCTAGGATGCGCCCCATTTTTGGTACGTTGGAATTAGGTACTGCGGACAGTACACGTTCCATTTCCAGAGAGAGCGGACCGTCGCTGGAGATACATACCGGATGAGATTTTAATCTAGTAGATAGTTTTACTTCTTTTACTTTACCATTCAGAGCCTGTGTGCAGAAGTCTAACAGGGATTTATTTGCTTCTGCACGTTTTGCAGATTCTTCTTTTTCTTCTGCACTTTCCAGATCGATGTCGCTATCTGCAACGGATTTGAATGCTTTTTCTTTGTACTCACGCATCATTTTCAGTGCAAATTCATCGATGTCATGCATTAGATACAGTACTTCGTAGCCTTTTTCGGTAAAGAGTTCTACCTGCGGCATCATATCAATCTGTTCCGGTGTGCGACCACATGCGTAATAAATATTGGTCTGGCCTTCTTTCATGCGTTCTACATATTCGCTGAATGTTACTAGTTTGCGTTCTGTAGAAGAATAGAACATGATTAAATCCTGTAGCAGTTCTTTATGTGCGCCGAAATCATTATGACAGCCGGCTTTCAGGTTGAGACCGAAGGTTTCGTACAGTTTTTCGTATTTTTCACGGTCATTGCGTTGCAACTTCAAGAGTTCAGATTTAATTTTCTTTTCCAGACTGGTAGCAATCAGTTTCAGCTGACGGTCATGCTGCAGCATTTCACGAGAAATGTTTAAGGATAAATCCTGAGAGTCCACCAAACCTTTTACGAATGCGAAGTGGTCAGGCAGTAAATCACCGCATTTGTCCATAATCAGTACACCGCTGGCATAGAGCTGTAAGCCTTTTTCAAAGTTTTTGGTGTAAAAATCGTTGGAAGCATGCTGTGGTACAAACAACAGTGCGTTGTAGGTTGCAGAACCTTCTGTATTGCTGTGAATAGTAGTCAATGGTGCTTCGTAGTCATAGTATTTTTCCATGTAGAAGTTGTTATATTCTTCTTCTGTAATCTGTGCCGGCATTTTCTTCCACAGTGGTGTCATGCTGTTTACAACTTCTAAATCGACATAGGTTTCTAGCTCGAAATTTTCTGGATCTTCCGGATGAGCAGGGCGTTTGTGTTCCATGGTCATACGAATCGGATAGCGAATGTAATCGGAATATTTTTTCACCAGTTTGCGCAATTTATACTGATCTAAGTACTGGTCATAATCTTCGTCTTCGGTGTTTTCCTTCAGCTCCATGATGATTTCGGTACCAATCATTTCTTTATCGCATGGCAACACAGTATAACCATCAGCACCGTCAGATTCCCACATATAGCCGGTGTCAGATGCTTCGTTGCGTGTGTATACGGTTACTTTTTTTGCTACCATGAACGCAGAGTAGAAGCCTACTCCAAACTGGCCAATAATGTCAATTTCATCTGTTTGTTCTTGATTCGTTTTGAAATCTAGAGAGCCGCTTTTTGCGATTGTGCCCAAATTGTTGTGCAAGTCTTCTTCGGTCATACCGCAGCCGTGGTCTGCTACAACGATACGGCGTCCTTCTTTGTCAATTCCAATATCAATGGTCAGTTCATCACGATTTAGTCCGGTTTCGCCACGCTGCATAGCATTATAATAACGTTTGTCGGTAGCATCGCTGGCGTTAGAGATAATTTCTCTTAAAAAGATTTCTTTGTGTGTGTAGATGGAGTTAATCATCAAATCCAGTAGTCGTTTGGATTCGGCTTTGAACTCTGTCTTAGTTGTTGTCATGTGTTTCATCGTTCCTTTCATATATAGAAAATAAATAGTTAACAAGATCTTGTTAGCACTCTTTTGCGATGAGTGCTAACAGTGTATATTGTATCGCTATACAGTGAAAAAATCAATAACTTTTTGTGAAAAAGAATGTTAAGATTTTGTATCGAAGTGCAGAAAAAACAAGGAAAAATGCCGTTGTCGCTTGTATTCTGCCTCGTTATCCAGTATACTTTTCTGTAATTGGATTTTGATAGTGTGACCCATTGATTATTAGGGGAGAATGATACGATGAATAAAAATAAACTCATAGCATTAATCATACTGTGTTGTTTTGTTTGGAGTTTTTGCATAACCGGGTGTGGTGCCAATAATATACAGGCAGTGGACGAAAATGTGTGGCAGAACCCTGTGCTTGAACAGGTGCAATATGATGTAATTGTAATGGGTACAGAGCCGGAGGGGATAGCTGCTGCGGTGAGTGCTGCTCGCAATGGTATGAAAACTTTACTGTTAGGTGAAGATAAGGCATTGGGTGGTCTTATGACGATTGGGCAGTTGAATTTTATTGATATGTGCGAAAGCCGTGACGGTACAATACTGACTCAAGGTTTTTTCAAAGAGTTTTATGATGCGGTAGGTGGAAGTGCATTTGATATTACAGAGGCTCGTAATTTTTTCTTAGATGTAGTAACTGCTGAACCTCTTTTGACATTGCGTACGGAAAATGATTTCAAGGCACCCATTATGGACGATGATGCTATTATTGGGATTATAACTGATGAATGTGGCGTAGAGCGTAGTTATTATGGTTCACGAATTATTGATGCTACGGTGGATGCTGATGTGGCCGCAGCATCCGGTGTGCCATATACTTATGCTGGGGAAGACATTGGCGAGCGTGACAGACAGATGGGTGTAACATTAGTGTTTGAACTTTCTGGTGTAAACTGGAATAAGGTGTGGTTACACTTAAACTGGCAGCGCTTTAAGGCGGAAGTGTTTAAGCAAGGCAGTACCGATATGGGGGCTACCGATAAAACTGCATGGGGCTATACCAGTGAGGGTTATGCTTATGAGCCGCATAATGACATGATGCGATTAAGAGGATTTAATATTGCACGACAAAATAACGGCAATGTGCTGATTAATGCATTGATTATTTTTGGAGTAGATCCGCTTAGTGAAGAAAGCAAGGCAGAGGGTATTGCCCGAGCACAAGCTGAAATGGAGTATCTAATCCCATATATCCAAGACAACTTTAAAGGCTTTGAAAAAGCGAAGCTGGCCGGTACTGCAGAACAGCTCTATGTGCGTGAAAGTCGCCACATTATTGGAGAGTACCAGTTGACTATTGATGATGTGCTGGAAAATCGAGATCAGTGGGATAAAATTGCTGTGGGGGCATATCCGGTAGATGTACAGCCGACTGCCACACAAACATATGGTACCGTTATCGGTAGCCCGGATAAGTATGCAGTACCATTTCGCTCTTTAGTGCCGTTGCAGATAGAAAATTTGTTGGTAATTGGTCGTAGTGCTTCTTATACTTCTTTGGCTGCCGGTAGTGCTCGTGTGATTCCGCTGGGTATGGCTGAAGGGGACGCGGCCGGTGTAGCTTGTGCATACTCGTTGCATCATAATATCAGTTTCCGAGATATCACTGTGGACCCAAAAGCCATTGCTGATATACAGGTGGCGTTAAAAATGCAAGGGGCGTATTTGCCGGACTTTGAAGTTGTAGATGATATTATGAATCATTGGGCATATCCTGGTGTAAAAGTATTACGCAGTCTTGGCATTCTAGACGGTGGTTACAGCAACGACTATAAATTAGATGAACCAATTAGTCGTTGGCGATATCAGAATATGGTAAACAATGTGTTGACAAAAGCAGGCGTTGACCAGGATTATATTGAAGTAAATGATAATCCGCCAAATCGACAAATTATTGGCACGACAGCTAGAGCTATTGCAGCTAGCGAAGGTATGAAATATGCCAATGATTATCAAGTGTATATAGAAGCGTTAGCTGTACGTGGGATTTTGACAGATGACCTTAAAGCGTATTTTGCAAATGGAGAAAAAAATCCAAACGCAGCGGAGGTTGTACAGTTGATGGCCAATACGTATCAGTATTTAATGCAAAATATGTAGGAGAAATAATATGAAAAATAGAACATGGATTGTAGTGCTGTTGTTATGCCTCATTGCTTTGTTTTGTGGTTATGGATGCGGTAAAGATGCAAAACCATCTGATAGTACCATCGAATCCGGTGTAGACTATGATGTTATTGTAGTAGGCGGTGACCCGGAGGGCGTATGTGCTGCGGTATCCTCTGCACGAAATGGATTAAAAACATTGCTGATAGAAGACGATGCTGTGCTTGGTGGTTTAATGACATTAGGAAAACTGAATTTTATCGACATTTGTGAAGATCGCCAAGGCAATATTTTAACCCAGGGATTGTTTATGGAGTTTTATGATGCGGTAGGTGGTACTGCGTTTGATGTAGAGGTAGCAAAACGGTTCTTTTATGATTGGGTGATAAATGAAGAAAATGCTACATTGAAATTGAATACGGCATTTGTAGAACCAGTTATGGATGGAGATACAATTGTTGGTATTGTAGTCGAGGAGAATGGCGAACAGGTAACATACACTGCAAGTAGAATTATCGATGCTACCGTGGATGCTGATGTAGCTGCAGCTGCAGGGGCTCCTTATACAGTAGCAGGGGAAGATATCGGGATGAAAGACCGTCAGATGGGTGTAACCTTGGTATTTGAGCTGTCCGGTGTAAACTGGGATGCGGTGGTAACACATTTGGAAAACGATGATAATACCGGTACAGGTGCTACTGATAAAACCGCATGGGGATATACACGTGAAGGATATGCTTATGAGCCGAAAGATAGCTTGATGCGCTTGCGTGGTTTTAATGTAGCTCGTCAGGACAATGGTAATGTGCTTATCAATGCGTTGATTATTTTTGGCGTAGATCCTATGAGTGCTGAAAGTAAAGCAAATGGTATTGTTCGTGCTCAAAAAGAATTGGAATATATTTTGCCGTATGTGCGTGAGAACTTTATAGGATTTGAAGATGTTGAACTGGTAGGTACAGCAGAACAGTTGTATATTAGAGAAAGTCGTCATATCATTGGTGAATATCAGCTAACTATTGATGATGTGCTAGAAAACCGTGATCAGTGGGATAAAATAGCTATTGTTGCATATCCGGCGGATATCCAGCCGACGGCAGGTCAGACCTATGGCACAGTTATAGGAAGTCCGGATAGATATGCCATTCCATTCCGCAGTATTGTACCATTAAAGGTAGAAAATATGCTAGTGATTGGACGCAGTGCGTCTTATACATCATTGGCAGCCGGTAGTGCTCGTGTGATTCCTGTAGGTATGGCAGAGGGCGAAGCAGCAGGAGTGGTTTCCGCATACTCTCTAGAAAATACAATCAGCTATCGCGATATGATTGTTGATGAAGCTGCGATTTCCAGTGTACAACAATCGTTGAAGCAGCAAGGTGCGTATTTAGATGATTTTGAAGTTCACGAAGCGTATATGGATCACTGGGCATATCCTGCAGTAAAGGTGCTGCGTGGTTTAGGGCTGATGGATGGTGGTTATAGCAATGACTATGGCTTAGATAAATTGCTTACGAACGGGCGTTTACAAAACTTGTTAAACAATACAATGAGTAAAACAGGAAAAGAAATAGAGAAAGTGCTGGATGTGCCTAGTCCGGTAACCAACAAGAGCCTGATTGCGGTGGCTGCACGTGTTGCTGGGGTAACCATAGAAGGTTATGATAATCAAATTGCGGCACTAATGGATCTAGGGATTCTTACAGATAACATCTTGCAGCATATGGGTGCAGAGAATGAGACTCCAATGGTGGCAGAAGCAGCAATGATTATTGCCAATTTATATACCTTCATGGTACAATAAAGTGTTAGAAATTGAATCGGTAATGATGGAGGAACAAATATGTTAGAACGATTACAGCTTTTAGAAGATAAATATGAAGAACTGAATCAGAAAATGGTAGATCCTGATGTGTTGGGCAATCCTGCAGAATTAAACAAATTGGCAAAAGCGCAGTCTGACTTAGAGGATGTAGTAGTAGCATTTCGTCAGTATAAAAAAGTATTGAGCGAATTGGAAGATTCTAAAGCGATGCTGCAAGAAAAACTGGATCCTGAAATGGACGAAATGGTTAAAATGGAGATTAAAGAATTAGCTGAGCAGAAAGAATCTCTAGAACATGAATTGACCATTTTGCTTTTACCAAAAGATCCAAACGATAGCAAAAACGTAATTATGGAAATTCGTGCCGGTACCGGTGGTGACGAAGCTGCATTATTTGCTGCAGACTTGTATCGTATGTATACCCGTTATGCAGAAAATCAGGGCTGGAAAACAGAAGTAATGAACACCAACTACACAGACGTAGGCGGTTATAAAGAGATTACTTTTATGATTACCGGGAAAGGTGCATACAGCAAACTGAAATTTGAGGGCGGTGTGCATCGTGTACAGCGTGTGCCTGCTACCGAAGCTAGTGGCCGTATTCATACATCTGCCGCAACTGTAGCAGTATTGCCGGAAGCAGAAGAAGTAGAAGTAGAAATCAATATGAACGATTTGCGCATTGATGTATTCTGCTCCAGTGGTCCTGGTGGACAGTCTGTAAATACTACACAGTCCGCTGTACGTGTTACTCACTTGCCAACAGGGCTGGTAGTATCCTGCCAGGATGAAAAATCTCAGCAGATGAACAAAGAAAAAGCTATCAAAGTGTTGCGTTCTCGTTTGCTGGAAAAATATCAGCAGGAAGCGCAAGGTGAATTATCTGCCCAGCGTAAAGGTATGATTGGTAGTGGTGACCGCAGTGAACGCATTCGTACGTATAACTTCCCACAGGGACGTGTAAGTGATCATCGTATTAATTTGACAGTACACAATTTGGACAAAGTGCTGATGGGCGCACTGGATGAAATCATTGAAGCGTTGATTACTACTGACCAGGCTGAAAAACTGAAAAATGCGGATGAAGCGTAATGACAAGTTGCATGACAAATAAAGAAATATTGCAATGGGCAATTGCAGAACTGGGTGTAGAAAAACGCATGGAAGCGGAGCTTTTATTGTGTCATGTGTTAAATACGAATCGTGGTTTGCTCTTAGCGCATGATACAGATTGTATTGCTCGAGAACAAGCAGAGGTTTATCGTGATTTCATTTTGCGACGTAAAAACAATGAACCATTTCAATATTTGCTCGGAAGTGCTAATTTTATGGGCTTAGATTTGATTGTGACGCCTGATGTATTGATTCCTCGCTTTGATACAGAACGCCTAGTGGAAAAGTCTTTGGAGCTTCTTGCGGATAAGCAGCAACCGATTGTGCTGGATATCTGCACAGGGAGTGGCGCTATTGCGATAGCTATTAGCCATTACAAACAGGATGCACTGGTTTATGCAGGCGATATTTCTGAGCAAGCGTTGCGAGTGGCAAAAGAAAACAACCGGCGTTGTAATACAACCGTGGAGTTTCGGCAAGGCGATTTAACAGCTCCGTTTGAAAATCTATTTGGAAATGTGGATTTGCTTACATCAAATCCGCCGTATATTACTTCTGAAGAAATGAATGAACTGCCAGCGGATGTCTTGCAGGAACCTCATTTGGCGCTTTGGGGCGGTGATGACGGTTTACGATTTTATCGATTGCTTATAGCCAATGCTCCAGCGTTGCTAAAAAACGGTGGTTGGCTGGTATTTGAGATTGGATGGAAGCAGGGCGAATCCGTACAATTACTTATGCAGCAGCGTGGATTTGATAATGTAGCGGTGATACAGGATTGGCAAGGAAACGATCGAGTTGTGGTTGGACAGTTGTTATATTAATAAGTAAAAAGCCAGTTATTTTGATTATCAAAATAACTGGCTTTTTTAATTTCATAGCTTCTTCTGTGTAGACATACAATACAATAAAATGTCGTACAAATAGGGAGAGAAAGATATGGGAAAGCGCATTCAACCACTACGGAAAACTTTAACAAAACGGAGTGTGGGACACAATCGTAATATTATTATAATACTGTTGATATGTGCGTCAATAAGGTGTGTGGATTATATAATCTCTGAAGAAATTATTCATAACAAGGCTTCAAGTCAAATGATTAATGTGTATAATACAGAAACAGAAAAATTAATGCAGCTAGAGATGGAAACGTATATTGCTGGTGTTGTTGCGGCAGAAATGCCTGCATCTTTTGAGTTGGATGCATTAAAGGCGCAGGCAGTTGCTGCACGCACGTTTGCGTTAAAGCGCATGAATACGCCAAATAGTAATGTGACGGCATTGTATCCCAAAGCGCAAATTACCACAAGTCCTGCTACTTGCCAGGCGTGGATTAGTGATGATGAACAACGAGAACGATGGGGAAAGGATTATATAAAGTGGCATCAAAAAATTATACAAGCAGTAACTGAAACAGCCGGAGAGGTGCTTTGCTATGATGGGGTGTTAATAGACCCGGTATATCATGCTAGCTGTGGTGGAGGCGCTACGGAGTCTGCTGAATATGTGTGGGGGAATGCGAAACCTTATTTGGTAAGTGTGCCATGTAATCATCCGGCAGACCAGCATAGCGGTGTGACAATGGCAATATCACAGGCAGAGCTGATGGAAAAATTGGATTTGCAATCTAACGCAGTCAATGTGATTGCAGAGGAACGCACTCCTTCCAATCGATTAAAAACAATGTTGGTTGGTGATAATACCATCCGGGGGAGTGAGCTGCGTAATGCGTTAGGATTGAAATCTACATTAATTGATTGGCTCATAATAGGGGATCAGATGATTGTGACCACAAACGGGTATGGCCATGGAGCTGGTATGTGTCAAAACGGTGCCAATTATTATGCGCAGCTGGGGTATAATTATCAACAAATTTTGCAGCATTATTATCGAGGTGCTGTAGTACAAAAAAATAATAAATATATATGAATAACTCCTGTAGAAACAGTACATACTAAGCTGTGGGGGGAGTTATATGAAACAGAA
>JAFNVD010000211.1 GCA_017383785.1 Peptococcaceae bacterium
GCTGCTTGACCGGATGCTGTCAACATAGCACCAACACCACCTTCCAACGCAGCGATTTTTGCCGCTACCGCATCAGAAGTAGGATTCTGCAAACGAGTATAGAAAAATCCTTCATCTTCTAAATCAAACAGGCGTCCCATCTGTTCACTGGTTTCATATAAAAATGTAGTGCTCTGATAAATAGGCAGTACACGAGCTTCCCCTTTTTTAGGGTCCCAACCGCCTTGAATACATTGTGTCCCTAATTTACAATTTTCTACTCTCATATTATGTTCCTCCTTAAACTGCATATCTAAAAACAACAAAGCCATTTTCTTTTGGTTAGAAAATGGCTTTTACTTGTATGCTATAACTCCATTATCTACCAGACATCGTCTGCAGGATTTAGCACATTTCTAACAAAATCACTATGTTAGCTGTTGCCGGGCTTCACAGGGCCAGTCCCTCCACCACTCTTGATAACAAAGACTTTTATTTAGTTTTACATACTATATCACAGCACACACAAATTGTAAACAAATTTGCTTACGTATACTGTATACTTAACCGCGCGCTTTCCATCTTGGCACGATACTCAAGTTTTCATATTCTTCGCGGGTAATACCTAAAATCCACTGATCCACGTACTGTCCATCAATAAAGGTATGTTTACGCAACTTCCCTTCTGCAGTAAAACCAAAACTCAGTGCCGACTTCAACCCTAAACGGTTATTATCGTTGATTTTAGAATAGCATTTTTCAAAGCCAAAATGGTGGAATACTACATCAGCCAGTACAATCATCAAATCGACCCCAAAACCTGCCAAACGGTTTTGCTCATCACCAATACCCAGTGCGATTTCTGCATGACCATTTTGACGGTCAATATCCTTGATAGACGCAATGCCAATAGTTTCTCCTGTGCGTTTATTTTTCACAGCAAAATCTATACGTTCTGCACCTGGATCGGTTGCATCTTTCATTTTATCAATTTCCGCCTCAATCATGTCCAGAGAAACATTCATGTAGCTGTCATACCAATGACGAAATTCTTTATTCATAAACCATTTCTGAAAATACGGAGCATCTTCTTTTGTTGGCTTTTGCAGTACAATTTTTCTTCCTGTAAACAATCAAGCCACCTCCAAGCTAATTTAATCTCTTTATATTTTATCTTACAAATCGCTTGCGGTCAACCTTTTGCATCGATTTTCCTTCTTCTTTCCCATTAAATACAAAATACATGCGAAAAACCTCCTTGTTTTCTGTGGACATTTGTCTATACCAATGATATAATACAACGATACGATAAATAAAGGAGCATTTTATCATGACACCAGAACAAACCAACCATCTTGAGAATATTCAAAAAGCAGCTCAAAATTTAAATGGAATCATTCGCAAAACAGATTTAATTTTCAGCGAATTTTTTAGTAAAGAAACCGGCAACCGTATTTATATTAAACCTGAAAATTTACAGCGCACCGGATCATTCAAAATTCGCGGCGCATACAATCGCATCGCAAACCTTACCGAAGAAGAACGAGCAAAAGGAATTATTGCTTCCTCTGCCGGCAATCATGCTCAAGGTGTGGCATTGGCTGCATCCACTATGGGAATTCAGGCTACCATTGTTATGCCATTGGTAACGCCGCTCATCAAAGTAGACTCTACCAAATCTTACGGCGCTGATGTTGTACTGTATGGCAATATTTATGATGAAGCATATGGAAAAGCAGTCGATTTGGCCGAAACCCATGGTTATACATTTGTACATCCATACAATGATTACGATGTTATTTACGGCCAGGGCACCATCGCATTAGAAATTTTAAACGATCTGGAGGACGTGGATGTTATTCTGGCACCGGTAGGTGGCGGCGGCTTAATTAGCGGTATTGCATTGGCTGCCAAAGCAATCAAACCAAATATCCAGGTAATTGGGGTAGAGCCGGTGGGAGCTTCCAGTATGTTGGCCGCCCTTGATGCCGGCAAACCTGTTACACTGGAAAAAGTACAAACTGCAGCAGAAGGCGTTGCTGTAAAAACAGTAGGCACAACTTGTCATGACATTTGCAGCAAATATTTAGACGGTATTATTCAAGTAAGCGAAGACGAAATCATGGAAGCAGTTTTGCTTTTGTTGGAGCGACATAAAATTATTGCTGAAGCCGCAGGCGCATTGCCCCTGGCAGCCATCAAAAAACTCAACACACGCAACAAAACAGTAGCCTGTGTGGTAAGCGGCGGCAATATTGACATGGTAACCATTTCTTCCACTATCAACTCCGGACTTGTAAGTCGTGGCAGAGTATTATGCTTTACCGTAGATTTACCGGATACACCCGGCCAGCTTCTACGTATCGCACAGATTTTAAGCGATCATAGAGCAAATGTAATCAAACTGGAACACAACCAATTCAAAGCACTGGATCGTGTACAGCATGTACAGTTAGAAGTAACCGCAGAAACCAATGGACATGAACACATTGCCACTGTCATAGCCGCTTTAGAAGCTGATGGGTTTATTGTAAATCGAATTTACTAAAAAATAAAGAGGCATGTAGAAACGATTCTTCTACATGCCTCTTTTTATATTCTAACCAGTTGTAATTTCCTCAGTAATATCCTGCACCATAATGTGATACGCTTTTGGCTTGACGCTAATAGTAACGCTCTGTAAGTCTCCACCGTATTCGCCATCTAACGTCCAAGAAATAGGCTCTTTGGAGAATACCTGCAGTTTTTGAGTTCGAAATGTATACAAACATGTCGCTCTATGCTCATCCAAAGTTGTAAACTCGCTACGCAACAATGCAGCAACAGCACCTTGCAATTCTGCCGGATTGCGTGGTTTACGCACCAATACTACTTCCAACAGACCATCATTCATTTCAATCTTGGACTTACTGTTCATTTTAAATCCACCCACACTGATGGAATTGCTCACCATACCAAATAAAAACTCTCCACTAATCACTTCACCATCGGTAACAATCACCAGTTCATGCGTTTTCACATCGGCCAACGATTTCAATCCCTCTAAAATATATGCGGCATGCCCTAATACATTTTTGCTCTGTTGCGGTGTGGAATAGCTCACCTCGGTAAAAATACCAAATGCTGCTACATACACAAAAGGACGCAAATTGAATAGCCCGGCATCACAACAAAACGGCACACCATTAGCTGCAATCTCTGCTGCCTGTAATAGGTTATTTTTCGGCAAGGCCAAACTCGTCGCAAAATCATTGGTAGTGCCTGCCGGAATATACCCCAACATTGGCTGCGCA
>JAFNVD010000212.1 GCA_017383785.1 Peptococcaceae bacterium
GGTACATTATTAGGTGCAATCGGCAGTAATATTGCCATTCGCAAATATTTGCGTGTATAAAGCAATATAGCAAAAATCTTTGACATAGAATCGCACGGGCCACGTATAATAAAACGTGCGAGGAGGGGACCTGAATGAAAGAGAGCATAAAGCTGCTGCGCAATATATTGCTGGCATTTTGCTGTATCACCACATTAACGTTTGGCGTTTTTGTAGCAGCAAATTTTTCTCATGTTCAAAAAATCGCACAAACCTTAGTATGGATTGAAAATAGCTATCTGTGGGAGGCCGATAAAGAAACGTTGATTGACGGAGCCATTCGCGGTATGCTGGATAGCTTAGGTGATAAGTACACTGCCTATATGGATGAAGCTACTTTGACCAGCTTAATGGAGCATGTTAGCGGTAATGTGTATGGTATCGGTGTGTATGTGGCATTAGATGATACAGGGCGTATCGTCGTATTAGATGCCATACCGGAGAGCCCTGCAGCCGAGGCAGGTATTCAATCGGAAGATGTGATTATAGCCGTTGATGGAAAATCTGTTTTGGGAAATACCTTAGATGAAACCGTAGCGTTGATGCGTGGCTTACCGGATACAATGGTAGATATTACTGTGGATCGTAAAGGGGTAGCAAAAACATTTACCGTAGCGAGGTATGAGTTGGGCACGACAGAAACTGTGACCGGTGGTATTTTAGAAGATCAGCCCGACATTGCGTATATTCATATTACCGAATTTTCTGAGCAGACAGCAGTACAGTTTGCCCAAGTAGTGAATGAATTGATTCAGAGCGGATTTGCAGGAATGATTTTGGATTTACGTGATAATGGCGGCGGCGAAGTTAATGCCTGTATCGAAATTGCCCGCGTATTTGTACCGGAAGGGCCAATTGTACATTTAGTAAAAGGTGATGGTACCGTAGATACCAAACATGCGACAAAAGCACAGTTGGAAATTCCATTGGTAGTATTGGTAAATGGCAACACCGCCAGTGCATCTGAAATTTTATCCGCTGCATTGAAAGAATCAGGCGTAGCGACCATTGTAGGGACACAGACCTTTGGGAAAGGACTGGTACAGGGTATATACTTCTACCATGATGATACTGCAGCCAAAATTACAGATGGTACGTATTTGACACCGCTCAAAAATGATATCCATGGTGTTGGTATTACACCGGATGTAATTGTAGAACAGCCGGAAGATGTAGCGTATGATGTGCAGCTTGAAAAAGCAATATCTGTACTGGAACGCAAGTTTTAAGCAATAACAAATTGACAGAATATCAGGTGATGCTATGCAATTGGTCAATATGTGGGATCAGATTATGGTGCAAATTCTGGCACAATGTATGACGATGATAACCATGCCGATTTTCTGGATGATAGCATTATTGTTGGCAGTACAAGTTGGTTTGATAGAAATAAAGAAACAAAAGCAGGTAGTAGGCAAGCTACCTGCTTTTTTGTTTGCAATTATAGAGAGATGGGTATGTATTATTATATCCGGAATATTGGGCGGTGTGATTGCCAGCACCTTGTTTTTACTGACAGGTATTTCACTGGCATACGATACAGTACTATATTTATGGATGATAATGTTATTCTTTTTTATGATAAAACGCAGATTTTTCTGTTTTGCTTATGCCGGTGGAGCTTTGGTACTGGTGCAAACAATTGCCAATGGGTGTGGAATAATGCTGTTTCATTTTGATAGTGAAACAATTTTGGTATTGGTAGCCATATTGCATTTCACAGAAGCCATATTGGTACAAATTAATGGTACATTGCTGCAGCTTCCGGTATATTTTCGCAATGAAAAGGGTATCCTTACAGCAAAGAGTCAGTTGCAAATGTGCTGGCCCATTCCATTGGTGATACCAATGCCTATGCTGCAGGATGGTATGCAAAATTGTATTAGGGAGCAGTCTGTCGGATATTATGTAATGCCGGACTGGTGGCCGCTTTTTGGTACCGTACAGAGTGCAGAAGTAACGGCACTGTATTATTTGATGCCTTTGCTAGCCATGATAGGCTATAGTGATTTGGCTGAACCGGGAATGGAAAAAACACAGACGAACAAATCCGCATTGCTGCTGATCTTGTATAGTATGTTGCTTGTTGTGCTGGTATGGGCGAGCAGCAGAATCCATTCGGTGTTGGTGGTGGCAGCGCTGTTTTCTATACTAGGGCATGAAGCAATCCTGAGGTTTGGTCAAGTGGATATGCGCAAATATGTGCATACCAAAAAAGAATAGGAATATGCAAAATTTATCATAAAAACATGGTGAGAATATTGAAAAAAAAGTTAGGTTGTGCTACACTATGGTAGTGTTCGAGAAGGACATAACATAGAACTCTTTCCTGTACAGAATATCTGCGCAGTGATGGAATAGATCTAATTGAAAAAGTATAAATTCATTAACGGAGGCGGAAGAACAATGGCTGAATTAGTGAAATTCACTGAAAAAACCATCGATTATGCAAAAAATCCTCGTAACCAGGGTGATATGGAAAATCCAACAGCAATCGGCGAAGTAAGCAATCCTGACTGCGGTGATTCCACTATTATTTATCTGAAAGTAGAAGACAACATCATCAAAGATGTTACATTTGAAACATTTGGCTGTGCAGCTGCAGTAGCAAGTAGCAGTATGCTGACCGAAATGATCAAAGGCAAAACCATCGAAGAAGCTTATGCAATGACTGAAGAAGCTGTTGCAGAAGAACTGGGCGGTCTGCCTGACAAAAAAATGCACTGCTCCGTAATCGGTGTAGAAGCAATGCGTAAAGCAATTCAGAACTATCGTAACGGCGTTGTAAGAAGCGACGAAGACTAATTTGCATAAAGTTATTTACCATATCCGGTCACAATCCTGTGGCTGGATATTTTTATTTGTGCTATACTACTAGAAATGTAAGTGCTGAGGAAGGCGGTGATGGCAGAATGAGAGCGATTTTACATATTGATATGGATGCATTTTATGCATCCATTGAGCAGAGAGACAATCCGGAACTCAAAGGAAAACCGGTGATTATCGGAGGCAAAGTAGAGCGTGGGGTCGTATCCACTGCTTCTTATGAGGCTCGTAAATACGGTGTGCGTTCTGCCATGCCTATTTCCGAAGCGGTGCGTCTTTGCCCGGATGGTATATATATTCCGCCGAATATTCCGAAGTACCAAGCTGTATCGGTACAAATTATGGATATTTTTCATCGCTATACACCGGATGTAGAGACGATTTCTCTAGATGAAGCGTTTATTGATGTTACCGGAAGCCAAAAGCTGTTTGGTTCTGCAGAGCAGATTGGTCGTGCGATAAAACAAAGTATTTATGAGGAGCTGCAGCTTACAGCCTCGGTAGGCTTAGCTTATAATAAATTTTTGGCCAAATTGGCATCGGATTTAGATAAGCCTGATGGATTTTATATTGTGACCCCTGATGATTTGCAAGAAAAAATCTGGCCGTTGTCCATTCGCCGCATGATGGGTGTAGGTCACAAAACAGCGGATTTATTAGAACGCATGAATATTAAGACCATTGGGCAGCTGGCAGTTATGGATCGAGGATTGTTAGAGCATATATTGGGCAAGGCCGGAGCGCAGATGCA
>JAFNVD010000026.1 GCA_017383785.1 Peptococcaceae bacterium
CCAGTGAAATAGAAGAAGACAAGGCTTTTTTAAGCCGTATCGATACTGTCCAGCTGTACCGATAACCCCGTACATTCATCAAATGCTCTGTCTCCAATTCGTTGCACCTGTGCGGGAATGTGTATCTGTTTCAGTTTACGGCAATTCTGAAAAGCTCTGTCATCAATTTCTGTCAAGGTGTCTGGCAATGTCACTTTAGATAATGCCGCAGCATTGCGAAACAAATCTGCATAAAGCTTTATCGTACCGGAGCGTATCGATACTTCCGTAATATTACGTACGTCTCCTTTGACACGCCATGCGATTGGTCCCGCATATACGATACCGTCAGGCTGTGCAGAAAACCATGGTGTATCATGAAATGCTTCATGCCCAATCACACGCAAAGACTGCGTAAATGCAATATCCCGTAGTGCTGTGCATTCTGCAAAAGCCTGAATTCCGATTTTCACGACACGATCAGATAGTATCACCTGCTCTACCGTATGATTGCCGTAAAATGCACGATATCCTATTTCCACAACATCATCGGGAATCTGCACAACTGCCTCTGTACCTGTATATTGTTTTAATATACCACGCTCTATCAAAAAGGTCATACGATTCACACTTTCTCCTTAATACGGGACGCTGAGGACAGCGTCCCCTACAAATCATGATTGCAACAACTCAATGTCGCCGAGGTTTAATTCCTGAATATTCTGCATTAGTTTTTTCTGACGTTCGTAAAACAATAGCTCCTGATTGTGTGCGAAATATTTTTCACAGCCATATTCACTAATATATTTGGCGGTGTATGGGTTTGTTGTAAGTTCGGTCACAACAATCAATAATTCATGGCCACCGTTAAATACTTCCTCAACAAAGAGGAACAGATTTTCCAATAGAATACCCTTTTCCTGCCCGCTTTGTTTCAGCTGTTTTACTCTGTTGTCAAAGTCCATTTTAAGCAATGCAAAGGCATTCATTCCATCCGATTCTGTTACAATCAGATCTAGATACTGATCTAATATATCAATTACTGATAAGGTCTGCGCTTGTTTTTCTATAGACAGACTGCCTGCTTTACGTCCATAATCCAGTTTTTTCAGTTCCTCTGTTTTAAGCGTTTCCAATACAGCGAAAGGCTGTACACCGGCTTTGCTAACATGTACACGGAACTGTTTTAAAATTTGCATCAGCTGTTCCAGTTCTTTTTTGCCGTTGATAATTGTTTTCACTTCATCGGTTACAGCATCCAGCAAAAGCCCAATCAAAGATAGTCGTTCATCAAAACCGGCAGATCCGGCACGTTCCTTGATTTCTTCCGTCGTATTGCCTGCCAGGATTTCTTCTATCTGATAATCACTGCGATATTTATTAAACAAATCATAATATACCGCAAAGTTTTTCGCGATTTTACTGTCTTGCAGATACTGACCTACCAAATCTTCATCTATGGTCAAACCATGATGCTCATATAATGCTATCATTTGGCTCAAATCATCCCAACCGCGGGCGGTAACAAACCGTTTGCCATCAATGGTAGATTCAATCTTGTAGAAATCATTTTTGCGAATATCCAAATAGGTAATCACTGCAGGATGTACCCCTGTTTTGTATGCATACTCTTTCCATACATCAAAGTCCGGCTCCACATCAACCCGTTTTAATCTGTCCCAGGTAACAATGTCAAACTCACGCACAGAGTTGTTGTATTCCGGCGGGTTGCCGGCAGTGACTACTACCCAGCCTTCCGGCACACGATGGCGGCCGAACACTTTGTATTGCAAAAACTGCAGCATAATCGGTGCCAATGTTTCCGATACACAGTTAATTTCATCTAAAAATAAAATTCCTTCTTTTATGCCCGTTTCTTCCATCAAATCATAAATAGATGCAATGATTTCACTCATGGTATATTCACTTACCGCATATTCTTTATCACCATATGTTTTATGTTCAATATATGGTAACCCCAATGCACTCTGACGAGTATGATGTGTCATAGAATAGGACAGCATTCCAACTCCAAGCTCTGCTGCCACTTGCTCCATGATGGCTGTTTTACCAATGCCCGGAGGGCCCATCAGGAAAATCGGACGCTGTTTATGCATTGGAATGATATAATTCCCACGTTCATCTTTGGTAAAATATGCGGTCATAGCATTTTGAATCTGTTCTTTTGCCTGTTTAATATTCATACGCTTCCTCCTTCTAACGAGACGCTGGAGACAGCGTCCCTACTGTTCTATTATTCTTCTAACTCATATTTCTGCAGTACTAACTTCATAGCCCAGGCAGGTACCTGCGGCTCTTTATAATCATCTTTGAGAAACACAAATGCGGTACGATATTCCGGTGCATAGGCAGGATAGGTGCCTTCCCCATCGGTAAAATAAATCATACCTTTCAAATTCGTAAATTTATGATGCTGTATCAATGTATCCACATACTGAAACGCAGGACGAAAATCAGTGCCGCCTCCGCCTTTCAATTGTAAATTGGCCATATAACGGTCAAACTCTTCTTTGCAGGTAATCACTGCATCATCATGTACATAGGCATCGCATTGGATGATATGCAGATTCATTTTACTAAAGAAATTTTCCTGCTGCATAAGAATGTTGTACGTTTTTTGTACAAACTGTTGTACCAGTTCTCCTTTTACCGAACCGGAAGTATCAATTACAATCACAAACTCTTTGATTCGTTTTACCTCTTTGTACTCCAATGGCTCAATGAGAGGAATTTTGTCATAAAGCTGCAAACCATAGGTGTAAAAAATATAGTCAAATTCATCATCATTTACCTGCATAACCTCACCCAATGATGCAAATTTCTTTAAGAATGCAGCATAATCATATTTTTCACGGTTTACTGCCTGTAAATTCTGCATGAGCCCTAACGCTTTTTCTCCTGCTGCTTTAGAGAAAGTTTCCAAATCCATTTGCATTTGCCGGGAAATACTTTCCCACTGGTCTCGCACCTGTTTTTTCTGCTGTGTTAGGCGATCAATCTGTTCTGTAGATTCGGAACTGCTCTGGTTGAGACTTTCTCTGTCAGAATCGCCCTCTTCCAAAGAGGCTCTATCGCCTCCATCATTGTTTTCTGTATTCAGCGAATATAAATACCACGCCTCATGCTCATCAGCCAGAAACAATCTGCCCCAGTGAATCAATGTATCTTCATCAGGACGATGGCGCAATAAGTAATGGTAGAGTTTTTCAGCGGTTAATTGCCCAACGGCATTTCGTATAGGGGCCAACAACTCCTGCTGTTTTGCTTCTCGTTCCACCTTGGTGCAGTCAAGCCCCATCTCGGTAATCATATTTTCTACAGCCATATCACAAGACAAGTTCCATAAGATCTGATTGATACGACCATCCACATAAAAATGCTGAAATACACAATGCAATATGACATGCAGATACTGACGCACCGGCATATTCTTTTCTCTGGAATACGTATGCAATACATATACCGGATCATACAACATACGAACACCGTCAGTAGCCAAAGGCCAAGTAGACGGTATCAGTTCCAAACGAGATAACGCCGGATTAATAAATCGCAATTTTACACTGAGCAAATCTCTGGAGAACCGTATTACTTCCTCCGCCAACGTATCAATTTGTGCCAAAGGCACACGTTCCGGTATGATCATACAAAACACCTCGCTTTCCTTTGATGTACGATTATCTTGTTGGTTTATTCTTACCCGTTCTACATCAGTGCAAAACAAAATATAACAAGTATTCTCACCGATAATAAAAAAACAGATGCCCATTTTAAAATTGACACCTGTTTTCACATCCTATATTTAATTTAACTGCCACACCATAAAATTCAAATACCCTGCAAAAGTCACCCATAATAAATACGGTATTTGTAGATAGGCGGCTGTTTTGTTGACCTGGTAAAAAGCACGAATCATAAGCAGTATCAAGACCCATAATAACATCAGCCATATAAACGCAAATCCATAGACTTTTGCATAAAAAAACAATAGGCTCCAGCAAAAATTTACTACTAACTGTATCCCAAACAATAGCAATCCTCTGCTGCGTTCTACCGAATGAGATGCCTGCCATACTTTACCGGCACTAATACCCATCAACGCATATAAAATGCCCCATACAATCGGGAACACACTACCCGGTGGTGTTAATACCGGCTTCGCTGCATACATCTCATAAGCCTTCGTACCATCCTTGGTCAAAAAACCGGACAACGCACCTACCGCCTCAGTCAATAAAATAAACAATCCATACACTTTCCACATCGCAGTTCTCATATAATCACCCCTGGATAGCGTATGTGATTTTAAATAAATTATGCGTAAAACTTATAAAAATAAGAAAACCCCGTATCGTCCATCGTGAGTTAGACAAATACGGGGTTCTCTTTTTATTTTACTGTTGCGTAAAACCTAAGTTAAAGTTTGTGCGCAGTATACAGTTGGGCTTACGGATTAGTTACCGCAGCTACCTGTACCACAGCTGCCGGAACAACTGCAGCTACCGTCTGCACCGCTAGAACTGCAACCACTGCAGCCACCACCCTGCTGACCTGTAATACCAGCTGTGATGATCATGTTTACGGAACGCAGAATCTGTTCGAATGTCTGGTTAGCACCCAGGAATGTGCTGATATTTACGTTTTCGTTCATAGCAGCTTCCAGAGCTTCTACACGCTGTTTTTCTTCTTCAGACAGATCTTCGAAGCTTAAGCCTTTTGCCATAGCTTCCTGCTGAATCATCTGGTATTCTTCCACAATGCCTCTTGCTTCGGAATCCATCATCATTTTCATTTCTGCTTCTTTCAGAGCAGCCAGTTCTGCACAATTAGCCAGTGCATCTGCTAAATCTTTTGCTTTTGCGAAAATTTCCACAATAAGCACCTCCATTAAAATTTATAAAAAGTAAATTGTTTATATTATTCTGCTAAAGTACCCTTTAACACCCATGTTTGAGCTTCAGTAATGTGCACAGGCACAATCTGCCCAATCAAAGAAGGTTCTCCGGCAAAAATAACGGTTTTATTGGTGGTAGTACGGCCGGTCAGCATTGCCTCATTGGTTTTGCTTGGACCTTCTACCAATACTTCAACAACGCGATCCTGCAATTTGTCATTGATATCGCGACTGATGTCACTCAACGCATCGTTCAATCTCTGTAAACGCTGTTTCTTTTCCTCCAGTGTCACTGGATCTTCCATAC
>JAFNVD010000213.1 GCA_017383785.1 Peptococcaceae bacterium
ATGAGAATCATAATATTCCTGCCCCCGCATTTTGAGCAAACACGCAAACATACCGCCATTTTTCATATTATGCCCATACAGCACCGTATTGTCATCGACAAAACCGACATTGTTACGATAATCTGCAAAAATACTTCCCGAATTATTCTGCTTACCATCGTAAGTAGTATACAAATATTCATCATTATTTTTCTTGCTGTGCAGTACCGGATAATTGACAACAGTGTCTTCAATGTAAATCCAGCCAATGACATCCGTATTGA
This sequence comes from Peptococcaceae bacterium, assembly GCA_017383785.1. Classification (GTDB taxonomy): domain Bacteria; phylum Bacillota; class Peptococcia; order Peptococcales; family Peptococcaceae; genus UBA7185. Next base: position 264 of record JAFNVD010000213.1, read on the forward strand.
CTGCCTGCAGACTTTCAAAATCTACAGCAAATTGCAGTCTTGCATCTGCCAGCTGTGGTGTATTCGGCTCCTCTGTCTGCTGCAAAAATTCTTCCTGTGCATTGTGATACAGTGTTTCCCCTTCTCGGTACTCCTGCCAAATACCATACAGCTGCATGGCACTATATAAGAACATGGCAGCAAATAAAATCGTAAGAATTGTTTTTATTGGATTACCATTTTTATGATTTTGTGATTTTTCCTTTGCCCCCGTTGTACCCATAGCCTTCCTCCTCTGCTGCAATATAATTTACTGTTAGTCTTTACAACAACGCCACCCGTTTTTCCATCCACTCAGAATTAGCTGCATAATGTACCGCAACCGCTTTATCAATGCGATGCGCTTTTACCAATTCCAACAGGCTGTTGTCCATACTTATCATACCTTCTCCGGAAGATGACGCAATCAATGCATCCAGCTGATGCACTTTGGATTCTCGAATAAGGTTACGAACCGCATTGTTAATCGGCATGATCTCAAATACCGGAATCAATCGACCATCTACATCCGGCACCAACTGTTGAGAAATCACTGTTTGCAATACCATGGCCAGCTGCACACGAATCTGCTGTTGCTGCCCGGCCGGAAATACATCGATAATGCGATCAATGGTAGAAGCTGCGTCTGCCGTATGCAATGTTGCAATAACCAAATGCCCTGTTTCTGCTGCAGTCATAGCTACTCGAATGGTTTCATAGTCACGCATTTCCCCTAAAAGAATCACATCCGGTGCTTGACGCAAGCTGGCACGCAGCCCACTCAAATAACTTTCCGTATCCAGCCCCACTTCTCGCTGACTAATAGCACAGCGTTCATTGCGATGCAAATATTCGATTGGTTCTTCCAATGTCACAATATGTCCTTCTCGTGTGTGGTTAATGCGATCAATGATACACGCTAGTGTGGTAGATTTGCCTCCTCCGGCTGGCCCGGTCACCAATACCAACCCTTTCATTTTCTCTGCAACACTCATTACCACCTCAGGAATGCCCAATTCACGATAGTCAGGGATGCCAAAAGGAATGACACGCACTACTGCCGCATAACTGCCGCGCTGCTTATATATGCTAACGCGAAACCGTGATAAAGATGGAATCGTAACGGAAAAGTCATCATCCCCCACACGCTTAATACATTCCACATCTCGCTCACTCATAGCGCATAACTCTAACACCAGCGTTTTGGACATTTCCGGTGTCAGCTTGCCTTCCTGCATGACTGTCATTTTACCATCGACTTTACAAGTAAGTGCAAGCCCTGCCATAATAAAAACATCTGATGCTTTTAGCGTTACCGCCTGCTCTAAAATCGCTCTTAAATCCAATGTTTGTTCCGCCATATCTGCACCTCATTTTATTCTACTTCTATTATGGTGCCGTCCCACACCTGCAAACTTTCATCATATTCCCATTCTGTGGCAGCTATCGCACGCCATGTTACAACCGATAGTTCGCGCGCTGTCCACCACAGCTGAACCTCAAGCGCCTGTACGTCATCAATGGGCACACAATACCGCAAATATGTGCCATCTTGTGTCCTTATCTGCTGTATCTGCATTGCATCCAGCTCTGCAATCATGCGTTCTTGATTTTCCGCTTGATTTTCCGCTTCAAAGATAAGATTACAAATCCGCCCATAAGTTTCTTCCGCAATACTATCAGCTCGATAATATGCCCGTGCAGCATCGGCTGTTTTTTGCGCCAATCGCTGCTCATGGGTTGCTGTTTGAAAAGAAAGCACAGCAAATATAGTTAAGCATAGCACTGCAAAAATCATAACAATGGATGCACTGCCAATCTGTGCGCCCATACCGGCTTGCTTGTCTTGTTTTTCATAATTATTATGGGGCATAGTGCTCACCCCCTACGTAGGCGACAGTCTTTTTAACCGTCAACGTAAAAATCTCTGCGCCTTTTGCATCATACACTGTAATATCAGCTGTACGTATTTTATCCATAAGGGCTGGCTCTGCATTCGGAGATAACACCAAAGCATAGCCATCATCACAATGGCTTTCTACCGCATTCCAATCGGTGTCGTAATAGATACACAAATCATTGTTTCGATCAGCCTCTACCGGCACCGCCATCAGTAGACACCACTCATCTGCATCTCCATCACTTGCCTTGTAACAAGCGGCTGCTGTTTTGGCCAGCGATACCGCATGGTTTAAATCATCACTTTCCTTACTAATCCGATCCGCATGAACGAACAAACTCAAGCATACTGCTGCACAGAGTGCAAACATCAAAATAGCAATCATCAACTCTGCCAACGCCAATGTCGTGCGAGAAGTAGAACGCCTATGCATAGTGCATCACCTCTCCCTCACTGTGCAGATATACCAATAAATCTGCCTGTTCTCCCGTCGGCGTTGTGCAGATTAACTGCAATAAATCCTGCGCTATGAAACAAGCCTCAAAATTATTTACAGCTATCACTCTCTGCCCGGCCTCCGGCGTAAGCATAAGCTCAGCTTCTGAAAACAGCTCTTTGAGGTAGCCCTCATGAGAGTAAATCACCGTTTTGTACAACACCCCATCCACAGTTTCATATAATACAAGCGCCGTTGTAGCTGCAAATGGTTCTAATGCCACTGCACCGACAGTGTCATAATGATGAATTTTGGTTTCTAAGTAAGCAAGGGCTGTGCGTTCGGTATATTGGCTCTCCATATGTTCTTGTATTGACCGATATACACCTGTACCGCTAAAAAGCGTCAATACCATAGCCATTGCAAAAGCACAAAACAGGAGTAATATCAACACTGTATTTAGCATGCGTCCTGTTGTTCCTGTTTTCTGCATAACACACTACCTTTCCAATACCGTAATTTCCGGCATAACATTCTCTGCAAATATTTCATACTGTACAATATATCGATCTTCCTGCAGCGTCAGCCCATACACCCGGCTCAAGTACTCCAAATCCGGCGGATAACGCCCTTCTAATGCATAACAGCTTACCACAGTACGACGCAAAACATCCTCATACAGGCGCAACGTTTCCTCTCGACTATTGCTGACAACGGAAGGCAGTGTACTCAAAAGAAGCCCTGCAATCACTGCAAACACCGCCAATGAAAGACCATGCTGCCTCAGCCATCGTGTTAACGTTTTTTTCATGCCCCACACTCCTTAGCCAATAGCAGTCATAATGCCTAACAACGGTAACATCACCGAAAGCAAAATCACTCCCACCAACAAAGAGAGTGCAATTACAATTGCCGGCTCGATCCGATTGAGCAAATCATCTAGTGCCTGATTGGCATCCTCCGCAACACGTCGTGCCACTTCTGCCAGCACTGTATCAATTTCACCGGTGCGAAACCCGATTGCCAGCATACGACAATACATCGGGGCAAATAGCTGCTCTGCCTGTGCCGCCTCTGCAAATGTCTTTCCATCAAGCAACATAGCTTTTTTGCAAGCTGTAATTGTTCTTTGCACGGCATCATCCTCCGTCAAGTGACCGGCCAGATCCAGCGCCTCCTCAATAGAAAGCCCTCCGGAGGCGGTCAAAACCAAAGCATCAGCCAGTTTCGATGAAGTTAGTAATTGATTTGCCTTCCACCCTGATGTGAAGGATTGCACTGCATGTCGCCACCATTGACGAACCCCATCAAAGCGGTACAATGCCAAGCACAATAATAACATGCACACCAATGCGCTAAACAAATACATACCATAACGGCCAAGCCACATACCAATTTCCAGCATAAGCTGTGCTACCGATGACAATTCAGCTCCCAATTGTACAAAGATATCGGCAAAAATCGGCATTACTTTTATTAAAAGTACCAATACCACAAACGACATCATCGCCAATAGCATAGTTGGATACCAAATAATATTACGTACACTCTGCCGAATTTGCGCTTCACGGTCGTAATAGTTGGCCAGTGCGTAAAACACTTGTTCCAAATGCCCTGTACGCTGCCCAATCTGCACCATCTCTACTGCATAATGCGGAAAACACCGAGCCCCTCTAAAGGCATCGGCCAAACCCTCTCCCAACTCCAGCTGTTGATGTACATAAACAAGAGCCTGTTTTTTGTCCGCATGCTGTTCTTCTTCCATAAGTAACGCAATCCCTTCTTGAAAAGGAATCCCTGCACGTACAATCAAATGTAATTCCATACAAAATAATGATAAATAAGATGCATCCCATATTGTTTGTTTCACCGATTCTCACCACCTAAAAGAATTGCGAACCGATATGGTATCAGTCCGCAATGTGTTTTCTTATGTTAGTACAAATATTTTGCTGTATAATTGCTGCCGTTTCCGATATACTCCATAATCTGTTTGCTTTGTTTGGCACTGGAGGCAAAGGTCGGATCCATCATTTTCCATGTTTCCCCGTCAAAATAAATAACCCCTTCTATCCAGCCGGTTTGCGGAATAAAGGTATTAATCCAGGCATGGTACACATCCCCTGCATAGCCTACTACCAACCGTGTCGGAATCCCTTGACTGCGAAGCATAGCGGTCATAACTGCCGCATAGTCAAAGCAAATGCCTTTTTGTTCAGCAAGCACTTGATCCACGTCCGGCAGGTATCCACTCTGCACGGTTTTAGCCTTTTCTTTGTCATAGGTCAATGTGGTAACGGTATATTGATACACCGCCGCGATTTTATCCAAGGATTTCGGTTTATCTTTTACTAATTCTGCAGCCTTTTTCACCACTTCGCTGTCCGCCTGATAATTGACATACTGATTGGCACGTAAATACGGTGCATATTCATCAGTCAACATCACTGTCATAGTAGTGCTATACGCAGTTGCATATTTATTGCCGCTGACATTCTCATATACTGCAATACTATACTTCCCCTCGCCGCCGGAAAGCGGAAAAACTTCATACTTGCCGTCAGAATTCAAATTGTAAGTATATACTACCTTATCAGGCCCTGTAATACGCAGTTTTAGCTTTTTGTCTGTAGGCTGTTTGTAGGCCGCCATAATATAGCCATCCTTGGCATTGGAAGCATCAATCATCGCCTTTTCATTGGACAATACCGTAACACCGGAAGCCACAGGCTCCAATATAGCTGTTTCCGTCTCTGCCGCCAGTACTGCCGGTGCAAACACCATAATACCAAAGCAGAAACATACCACCAACGCAATGCGTTTTTTATACTGTTCTAATTGACGTAATCTTGGCATTTGGCCACCTCTTCTCTCAATACATAACATCCACGACTACTATAAAGGTATCACTATCGGTTGATTGCTGGTCACAAGCTTTACAGCCAGATTTGGATTGTCACGCTTAAAATTGTCAGTAATACGACGCAGCACCATCTCGGTATTTTCATAATTGATAGAAGATAAT
>JAFNVD010000214.1 GCA_017383785.1 Peptococcaceae bacterium
CATTTTTGTATTTCACTTATGACCTGTGCTTGATATTATAGCCTATGCCTGGTTCAAAGCATCTAGCAATCGTTCCAGTACAATGCGTACTTTTTCTGCACTTGGACCGCGATTTTCTACGGCACCATCCGCACCGAACCATACACGATTTTCTTCTTCATGCTCCCCTTCGCCATCCAGCCATGTATGGGCAAAACCATCTACCTGTGGAAATTGGCATAACTGTGCACCATCCGTCAATGCAACATATTCCAATTCACCATTGGCATGATATACGGTCATATATTTACGAAAACGAAGTGGCTGTGCATCTGCAGCAATATCCTGCATACGATGATATTCTCCCAGCTGCAGCGCCAATAGACTTAATCGCTGATTATCCAATGGAGCACCTTCTTGCCCTGCTTCCTCTTCCAAACAATAACGCCCATCCGGATGCATAATTTTATAAAATTCCATACGATTGCTCCTAATCTCATTTCAATACTATGTTCTAAACAATTCCTTCAATTACACTTGCAGCAATTATGAAAAATAGACCACACTATATACATGTGATCTATTGATTTCTGGCTTATATACTATGCTTCGCCACGCAACGGTACAATACAAATCAGTTCCAATGGCACATCGCCTTTATTGATAAAGCAGTGTTCCTCATTGGAAGGCACATATGCACAAGTACCTTGCTCTACCGGATATTCCTGACCGGAAATCATGACAACACCGTTACCGGAAATCACATAATTGATATGGGGCCAATCATGCGTATGGGTAGGAGAATACCCGTCTACATCCAATGTGATCACACGCAATACATAATCTTCCCATCCTTGTTCAGGACCAACTACAACCTGTTTGACAGCACCTTTAGCGCCACTTGGTGTCATATCAATTTTCGGAAAATCCTTATATTTTCCAACAAACATCGTTATCACCTCGTACAATTATTTTGCACATATCATATGCATTCTGCTACCATTATAACAATAATTGTATAGAAGATAAACAAAAATCTGCATACAAAACAATTGGATTTCTCTAATAATTCAAACGGATACGATCCGATACCATGGCAATAAACTCTGCGTTGGTAGGCTTTCCTTTTTGTAAATTGATAGTGTAGCCAAAATAATCCGTCATTAGGTCAACATTCCCTCGTACCCAGGCCAGCTCTATGGCATGACGAATGCCCCGTTCTACACGATCGGGCGTAGTATTGTATTTATCAGCCACTTTCGGATACAACTCTTTGGTAATATTGTTGGCCAAACTTTCATCAGATAAGGCACGCAAAATTGCATCACGCAAATACTGATATCCTTTTACATGAGCAGGAATCCCCATTTCATGCATCAGCTCCGTTACAACCACTTCTATGGATTTACGCCGATTGCTGCTGTTTCCTCGATTTACACTTTTGTATGCAGCTACAGGCTCAGCTGCTATCATAGTGCCATCTTCACCTTGCTGATAAACTCCATAACCATAACCGCTGCGGCCAATATCTACTACCCGCTCATACAAACATTCTAAGTCAAACGGTTTCACCAGATAATCCATAGCACCTTTTAGCATAGCACGTTCTACCATGTAGTCACTTGTCATCCCTGATAAAATAATCACTTTAGGGCGTGGACTCATGCGCTGAATGCGATCCAGTACTGCAATTCCATCCATATGCTTCATCATCATATCTAAAAGTACAATATCCGGCTTTGTATTGCGAATCAGATCCAGACAAGAAAATCCATCTTCCGCAATCCCCACTACCTCAATATCGTCTTTTGACTGTAAATAAGCACTTACCATTTCTGCATACTGTTGATTGTCATCTGTGATTGCAACTTTAAACATTTTCAACTACCCCCTGCGTTATGTATTACTGTATGAAAAAACCATGTAAATTTTTTACTGTGTTTAGTATACTATAGTTTCCACATAATTACAACACTATTTTCTATATTTTTCTAATATTTTTTTTATTTTCTTTTCCTGATATCAAAATAGGGAAAGAAACGACAAAAACACCGAAATCACTACTGTGATATTCGGTGTTTTCCTGTTTGTATGGGTAACTGTATTGTTTAAACGGTATCTGCATTCAGCCATTTAATCACGGGCATCACATCAGCATCGGTAGTAAAACATTCCTGTACAGCTTCTTTTAATGGTGCTGCCTGTGGGGCTGTCCACCCAAACAATGATAAAATCATGAAAAAAACACCGATCGCACCTGCCGTCTGCATACACAGCCGCCAAAAATAACGCTTCGGTGTTTTCCGTTTTTCTGCTATGAATCCATGCATACTGCACTCCCCCTTCTCGTACGATAACTCCTATCATACTATATCGGGAAAAGTGTAAATTTATGCTTCCTCTACAATCATTTCATCATAATAGCCCAGGAATTTAAAATATTCCAACTGGCTGTTTAAATCATTTAAAAGCCATCTCAATTGATAATCAGATGGTTTGCCCTCAATGTCCAGATAAAACATATACTCAAATTTCTTTTCCGGATAAGGACGACTTTCCAGTTTGCACAAGTTTAGATTATTCAATGCAAATTTGTGCAATATGTGATACAAAGACCCCGGACGATGGGGTACTGTAAAGCATAAACTGATTCGATTTGCACTTTTTACAAAGCCCGGCGTTTTACTAATGCAAATAAATCTTGTGGCGTTGCCGCTAATATCTTGCACATCTTTTTCCAGTATATGCATGTTATAAAGTTCTGCACATTTGGCAGAAGCCAATGCGGCATAATGGGGATTCTGCTGTTCTGCCACAAACTTAGCCGCCATAGCAGTGTTGGCATATTCATGAAAAGTAATATTGCGATGTGCTTCTCGCAGTTTGACACACTGATCCAATGCCTGTACATGGGAATACACATCGGTCAAATCACCCATGTTAGTATCAACAGCGGTCAACAAATTGTGACGTACTACTACCTTGGTATCTTTGATAATATAAAAATTGTGTTTCCGCATCAAATCATATACTTGTGCTACCGAGCCGGCAGTTGAATTTTCAATAGGCAAAATCCCATAATCTACACTGCCATCTTCTACTGCACGAAATACATCTTCAAAATGTGTATAATATTGAATCTCCGGCTTTTCAAAAAACTGCTCTGCTGCTTGATTAGAATAAGAGCCTTCCACACCCTGGCATGCTACTCGGGCTGATTTAGGCAATTCTGCCTCTGCCAGCATCACTTTATCCAAATCAGTCAAATACGCACCTGTCTGCATCGGCTGTGTATCGGCAGTTTCCAACAACTCCATAATAAGCTGTTCGCTTTCCATGACCAGCGCTTTGCGTTCCGCATAGAGCTGCTCAATTTCGTGCTCCATGGCAGCAATCTGCTTTTGCAAACTATAAATTTGCGTTTTCTGCAATTGTTTCTGATCCATATTACAGCATCCTCTCTTTTTATACTGCACCACGATTTTGATAATCAGTAATGAGCGCAATAATCTGCTCACCGTATCTGCGAATATGCTCTTCACCCAATCCATAAATCTGCTGTAAGGCAATCATACTGCCTGGCTGATGCTCTGCTAATGCATGCAGTACTTCATCACTTAAAATGCGATACGACGGCACACCTTCCTCCATGGCCAACATCAACCGCATGGTGCGAAGTTCATTCAGCAGCCCTTCATCAATCGTTTGCATAACAGCTTTGCCCAGACTTACCTCACAACAGTTACTGCATCCATTACAGGTATCTTTGGCTGTTTCGCCAAAATACTGCAGTATATGCTGTCGCAAACATTTTCCGGTAGTAGCATATTGAACCATGTCATCCAACTTGCCCAAATCAAACGCCAACCGTTCTTCATTTTTACTGTTCTGCTCTAACAGATAACGATTGATATGCACATCAGAATAAGAGAAAAACAGTACACATAAACTCGGCAGTCCATCTCGGCCTGCTCTGCCGATTTCCTGATAATAGGACTCTATATTTTTCGGTAAATTATAATGTACTACATAACGCACATCCGGCTTATTAATTCCCATACCAAAGGCATTGGTCGCTACAATTAGATTTACTTTTTCTTTTAAAAAGCTATCTTGATTTTCATTGCGTTCCCAATCTTCCATACCGCCATGGTATCGTACAGCCTGTATCCCTGCACGACGCAGCATGTCCCATATTTTATCTACCTCTTTCCGGGTATTGCAATAAATAATCCCTGCTTGCTGCGAATGGTTTTGTATAAATTCCATCAACGCTTCTTTGCGATTCCCATCTCGCTGCACAGACAAAATAAGATTGGCACGATTAAAACTAGCTCTGTAAATATTGGGACGGATTAATTCCAGCCGATTGATAATATCTGCTCGAGTTTCCGTCGTAGCGGTAGCCGTAAAGGCTGCCACTACAGGACGCTCCGACAAAGTACGAATGAACTGACTGATACTATGATAGCTTGGGCGAAAATCATGACCCCACTGCGATACACAATGAGCCTCATCCACAGCTACTAAAGAAATCTTTTGCTTGCGCAATACCGATAAAAATTCCCCGGAACGAAGGCGCTCCGGTGCTACATATAAAATTTTAATTTCACCTCGTAAAACCTGGGCACGCAACGCTTGGTACTGTACTTCATCCAACATACTATTCATACATGCGGCTGAAATACCCAAACGCAAAAGCTGATCTACCTGGTCTTTCATCAGCGAAATCAAAGGCGACACCACCAATGTCATCCCCTCCAGCATCAATGCCGGAATCTGATAACACAATGACTTGCCGCCCCCGGTGGGCATCACTACAAAAGTATCCTGCCCATTCAATACGGACTCAATAGCTTTTTGCTGAATCGGTTTGAAAGAGCGATATCCATAATATTTTTTTAATAGAGTTTCCGCTTCTTTCATACGACTCATACTAAGCTTCCTCGTTCTGTAAAGTATCTTCTTTTTGCAATAACGGCTGCCCCAAAGCACCTGCAATCTGATTGCGTACCAAAAGCGCCAAATCCACTGTATCCATCTCTTTTACTGTTTCCACCGGAATTGGCGGGAATACAGTAACAGTAACCTGTTTTGGATGCATAATATATTTGCCCCTGGTCAGTACATTACAAGCACCATCAATCGCCATAGGCACAATCATAGCATTGCCGCGCTGCGCAGATTTCAGACTGCCTGCTTTAAATGGCAGCAATGTGCCATCTTTGCTGCGGGTACCTTCCGGAAACAGCATCATATCATGACCATTTTTCATAAGTTTTGCAGCCTTCAAAATCGCTTCTAACGCCTTACGTGCTTCTCCACGAGCGATTGGCACACACTGCATGTGTGTAATCCATTTATCAAAGAACGGAATACCTTCCAAATCATCTTTTAACACAAACCCTACCGGACGCTCAATGGCAGACAACACCGCAGCCACATCCACATAACTCTGGTGGTTGGCTACATACAGTGCCGCACCCTCTTTTGGCAGATTTTCAGCACCTTTCAACACAAAGGTAGCACCGGACAACTTGAACGCATTCTGCGCCATTTTTTTGGCATAGGCATGCACTTTCTGTGCTACTACCGCCTCGCCCAAAACGTCTTTCTGTTTCTCTAATTTTTCAAAATAACGTGCACCATATACCACTTTTCCGGCAACATATAAGTACACCGCTAAAGAACGCAATAATTTCATAATCGTTAGCCCCTTCTTTGCAAATAATCATATTATTTTAGCATTATTCCATGATAATAGCAAGAAAAAGAGCTCTGCTACATTGCCGGAGCAAATAGCAGAGCTTAGTTACTAATTGATTTCGCTTAACTTCAATACTTTATCAAAATGCGACAAAACACTGATGTCATGGGTAATGTACAATACGGTACGGTTTTGGCAATATGCTTTCACATTTTGCAGGATTGCTGTTGTATTTTTTTCGTCCAAGCCTTCTAATACTTCATCCAATAGTACAATCGGCTTGTCCTGCAAAAAGAGCTGTGCCAATGCCATGCGTTTTTTCTGCCCACCGGATAGGTTGCTGCCGCTTTCCAACAGCATATAATCCAATTGCTCAGGCAATTGTTGTACATAGTCATACAGTTCTGCTTTTTTTAGCGCTTCCCACATTTGTTCTTCTGTGCAATCGGCTACATAAGCCAAATTTTCACGGATACTTCCGCTAAATAAGGCTGTATCCTGTCGCACCACTGCAATATGACTGCCCAGCTGTGCTACGTTCACATCATTTAGGTTTACGCCATCTACTATAATATCGCCCTGATCTTGACGATAATATCCAAGCAAAAGATTGAAAATGGTACTTTTACCACTACCAATGCCGCCAATGATTGCTACATGCTCTCCAGGTGCGATTTGGAAAGATACATCTTGTAATACCGGTTCTTTCTCGTATGCAAAGGTTACGTGATCAAATACAATTCCTTTGCTCTGCCATAGCGCATCGCCTTTGCTTTCCTCTCTGCCGCGTGATGGAGTATGCACAATCTCCAGCATTTCTGTCATGGCTGTGTTGCTCTCAAATACGAATCGCAGTGCCAAAGGCATTGGCTGTACTGCTTCCAGAGCACTCCAAGCTACAAGTGGTATCATTACCAGGTATGTCCCATGCAATGTACCGGCATTAACGGCCAGTGCTGCGAAATAAAAGGTACCCACCAATACCAATGCACCTGTCAGGCTATTGCACAGCTGCAAGGTATTGTCCAAATTCCGCATTTTACGTTGTTGTTGAAACATTGCCTTTCGGGCTTGTTTGACAGTATCCACAGTATCTTTTGTCCCAAACCAAACTGCATCGAATCCTTGCAGAAAATCATTGGCACTGCGATAAAACACATCCAGGGCTGCTTGTTCTGATTGGGCAGCTCTTTTTTGTTGTACACCGAACACCAGTGGAAATACTACACCCTCCAGCACAAATGCTGCTAGCAGAATCAACGCTGCCTGCGGCACCATCATATACAAGATCCCGCTCATTACTGCCAGTACAATCAAGCATACCAGCGGTGCTGCCACTACACGCAGATAAAAATACTGCAATAATTCAATATCGGCCAAAATATGCTGAAACAATTTTGCCCCTTTGTTGCCAACCGCCCCCGGCAATAAAGGAATCAGACAGCGATAATACCAGCTGCGTAAATCTGCCAATACTTTCAGAGTCACATCATGGGTTACCAAACGTTCTACATAACGAAATACGGCGCGGAATAAGCCAAAAAATCGTACCAATGCTACCAGCGTCATCAATTCCAGCATAGCAGGTACGATGGCTGCTTTGGAGATGAGCACTGCCGAAGCACCCAGCAAACCCACACTACACAATACCGTACAGCTGCCCAAAATCCCTGCCAGCAATACTTGCCGTCTATAGGTTTTGATAAACTTCATCATATGCTTGATGCCTTCCACAATACTCACC
>JAFNVD010000215.1 GCA_017383785.1 Peptococcaceae bacterium
CCTATTTCCCGCGCACTGCGCCAGGAAATCAAAGAACAGCTGGACAATGCCGGAGTAGAAATCTCTTATCCGAAAGTACAAATTGTGCAATAAGGGGGAACACTTCACATGCCAATGAAATTATACGTAGGTGATATCATCCAAACAAAAAAAAGCCACCCTTGCGGCGGCAATCAATGGGAAATTATGCGTGTGGGTATGGACTTTCGCATTCGCTGCACCACCTGTGACCATCAAGTATGGATTCCACGCGTAAAGCTGGAAAAGTCCATAAAAAAGGTAATATCATCCGTAAATGATATCACTCCTCTAGAAACCAATACAAACGCTTAAAACGCAAAATACGGTGTCCGATAATGTGCGGACACCGTATTTTTATTTATTTATTTGTTTGTTTTCAATAGGCTGCAGAATTTTTTTCGTACTAAATTACAGTACGCCCTGCAGATACATTGCACGAGCTACCTTTCTGAAACCAGCCAGGTTTGCACCGGCCATCAGGTTGTAGCCCAGACCAAATTCTTCTGCTGCAGAAGCTGCATTGTCATGGATATCTTTCATGATATCAAACAGTTTCTGGTCAACTTCTTCAGCTGTCCAGGAAGTACGCATAGAGTTCTGGCTCATTTCCAGACCGGATACAGCTACACCACCTGCGTTAACAGCTTTGGATGGAGCCATTACTACGCCGTTTTCCTGCATGTATTTGATTGCATCGTTTGCACATGGCATATTGGATGTTTCAACAACAAATTTTACACCCTGAGCTACGATTGCTTTTGCATCGTCTAACAGAATTTCGTTCTGTGTAGCGCATGGCATATAAATATCAGCACCAGGAATTTTGCCCCATGGTTTTTCACCTGGATAGAATGTAGCGGATGGGAATTTGTCAGCATATACGCTAACTTTATCCTGACCGGAAGCACGCATTTCTAACAGATAGTCGATTTTTTCGCCTAAAACGCCTTCTGGATCATATACATAACCGTCCGGACCGGAAATAGATACTACTTTACCGCCCATTTCAGTTACTTTTGTAGTTACACCCCATGTTACGTTACCGAAACCGGACAGCGCAACTGTTTTGCCTTCGAAAGAGGTACCTTCATGGTTTAACATATGCTGTGCAAAATATGCAGCACCGAAGCCTGTTGCTTCCGGACGAATCAGAGAACCGCCGTAAGACAGATCTTTACCGGTTAATACGCCGTTTTCAAATGCACCGCGGATGCGTCTGTACTGACCATACATGTAGCCGATTTCTTTTGCACCTACGCCGATATCCCCTGCAGGAACGTCAATGTCCGGACCGATGTGACGATACAGTTCTGTCATAAATGCCTGGCAGAAACGCATGATTTCGCCGTCGGATTTACCACGTGGGTCAAAGTCAGAACCACCTTTACCACCGCCCATTGGCAGACCGGTCATGGAGTTTTTAAAGATCTGTTCAAACCCTAAGAATTTGATAATACTGCTGCATACGGTGTGATGGAAACGTAAACCACCTTTGTAAGGCCCGATTGCACCGTTAAACTGTACTCTCCAACCACGGTTTACCTGTACTTTACCATTGTCATCTACCCAAGCTACACGGAAAGCAACCTGGCGTTCCGGTTCTACCAGACGACCCAGAATGTTTGCTTCTTCGTATTCCGGATGCTGTGCCATTGCAGGTTCCAGAGAACGTAAAACTTCTTCTACTGCCTGAATAAATTCAGGTTCACCCGGATTTCTTTTTTTCACATCTTCAATTACTTGTTCAATGTATGCGTTCATATGAGCGCCTCCTCAAAAAATAATTAAAATATTTATTAATAAATCTGCTGCATTTGCAGCACCGATTAAACGGTCAAATTTAGCAAGGTTTTACTGCCTCTAATCTGTAAATCGGCATCCCTTGATTATGAAATTTGGTTTCGTATTCTGTAGCCACATTGCCTTCAGGCAGCTTTTTATACATATCCAGCTGGATATTCTGCATTTTCCACCCACATGCACTGAATTCGTTTAACGAAAACTCAAACAGTCCCTGATTATCAGTTTTAAAATGCACCTGCCCCTCTGCTTTTAACACAGCCGCATACTGATCCAAAAAACCTTTGTGTGTTAGTCTGCGTTTTGCATGACGTGTTTTTGGCCATGGGTCAGAAAAATTCAAATAAACACGGTCTACTTCCCCCGGTGCAAACAAGTCCTCCAGCAAAGATGCATTAATCCATACCAAACGCAAATTGTCCGGAACCCCTTCTGCACGATTCATACGCTTCACGGCATCTAAAAGCACCTCTTCGATGACTTCAATACCAATATAGTTGATATCCGGATTCTGTCGCGCCAGTGTGCTGACAAACTTGCCTTTTCCCATACCTACTTCTATTTGAATAGGCTGAGTATTCCCAAAGATTTCATGCCATTTACCTTTGTGTTTTTCAGGCTCCAGCACTACAATTGGTGCATATTGCATCAATGCCTCTCGTGTGCCGGGCTGTTTACGAACTCGCGCCATTTGATTCACCTATTCTCGAAAAAATTCATATTTTTTTGACACGCTGCACACTTTGTGATGTCACAGTAACGTCATTTTGTGAAATCAGCATATCTTAATACATCCATTATAACTGGTAACATGATAAAAGTACAATCATTTTCTGCAAATCCCTTTATTTATTTTTCTTTTTGCGGTACAATATAAAATTATAGCGAAAGATTTGGAAGGGAGATTTGAAGATGAAAGGGCATCTCGAAATTTTTGAACACCGTTTAAAAGCTATGGTAACGAAATTACCTGGCATTGATACACTGGATATCGATCAGGCATTTCTGGAATATGAACAGGCACTGGGCGATACCATCGCATTCTATGATGTAAAAAGCGGCAGCACATTGGCTGACTATTATGCATCTACCTTTGTACAGTTTATCAAAAACAAATTAAAATAAGTCTATTCTTCGTCATTCAACCGTGCTCGATATTCGGGCGCGGTTTTTTTGTTTTGCAAAAACTCTAACTTGGTCTCCGATACTACAATTGCAAAGAAAATAACTGCAAAGCCAATCAATAATCGTGCCGTTACTTCTTCTGCACCAACCATAATAGAGAAAATAACACCAAATACCGATTCCAAACTTAAAATTAATGCACCGGCAGATGGAGAAGTATATTTGAGCCCAAATGTCTGCAAGCCCAATGCACCGGCTGTGGCAAATACACATAAATAGCTAAGCACCATCCAAATTTCTGTACTCATTTCAGCCACTGCCAAAGGCGGCTCAAACAAAAATGCCAATACCCAGCTCCACATGGCTGCAAAGAAAAACTGACCGATTGTGAGCAGCATTACATCCATAGTACGAGTAAACTTGGCCGATACCACAATATGCAGCGCATAGAACACACCGCACACCAGTGTCAGCAAATCACCACGACCGACGCTTAGATTATCATCCAATGCTACCAGGCCAATCCCCACAATGCACAATACTGCTGCAATCACATTAAATTTGTCCGGACGAGTTCCCGCAACACCCCAAAACAAAAACGGCACTAAAATGCAATACCCTGCTGTCAAAAATGCGTTTTTGCCCGGCGTGGTATCCATCAAACCAAAAGTCTGAAATGCATACGCTGCAATTAACGCAGTCCCCATGATTAACCCTGCAATGATTACTTCTTTATTGATATGCTTCCATTTTTTCCAGAAGACAATCCCCAACAACACAAATGCACCGGTAAAACGGATTGCCAATAAATAATACGTTGTAATGTCATCCAAGGCATCCTTCATGATAATAAAGCTGCTGCCCCAAATCAGTGTTGCCAATAACAATGCCAGTTTTGCAACCAACTGTTGATTCACAATATCGTCTCCTTTACGTCACTTTCCTTCTATTATAGCTATCTTCTAAATGAAACACAAGCCGTTCCCTACACCTTTCTATCGGTTCCGACATAGAATATACCATGAAATCGAAAGGAGGAATGCCTTATGATACAAACCACCCAACCGCAAGCACTGGCAATGATTTCTGTCCCATGGCAGGAATACATCACCCCTATGTCACCTGCAGAATCACTGTCGCGCGGTACTGTATTTAGCAATCTGGCACAGACCTATGTGCCTACGATTATGCCGCCCGTTAGCGCACAGTCCGCAGCTCCGACAATGATGCAGGGAATGAATGCCATGTCAAATATGAACACGATGCCAATGCCTAATATGGGCATGCAGAAAAAACGCTAACTCCATATAACAATCATATGAAAGGAGCCAACACCTATGAAAAAGTTTAACAACTGTCCTGCTTATGGCGGTACAGCTGTGGCAAACAATGCTGTCCCTAGTCAAAAAACAGCACTGTTAGAACTGCAGCAGCTCAGTTTTTCTCTTGTTGATTTGAACCTATATCTGGATACCAATCCTGCCAACCAGCAGGCAGTTAACGATTACAATCAATTGTTTGAACAGTATTGGGAAGCCAAAGCCAACTACGAACTGCAGTATGGCCCAATGAATAACTTTGGCCACTGCCCGGCTACCTACCCGTGGAGCTGGATTAACGACCCATGGCCATGGGAAAGAGGAGGTAATGTATAATGTGGATTTACGAAAAAAAACTGCAGTTTCCAATTGATGTCAAATCCAAAGATTTAAAATTTGCAAAAACATTGATTGCACAGTACGGCGGCCCTGCAGGCGAATTGACTGCATGCCTGCAGTATTTGAACCAGCGCTTCACCATGCCGACCGGCCAGACACGTGCTTTACTTACCGACATCGGCACCGAAGAAATCGGGCACCTCGAGATGGTGGGCACCATGGTATATCAGATTATGGAGAATGCCTCTGTATGTGAATTGAAAGACGCCGGATTAGACCCATATTATACCCTGCATGACCACGGATTATTTTACTCTGATCCAAACGGCTACAATTGGACTGCAGACTACGTAGACGGCCTGAATGACCCTATCACAGACTTAACCGCTAACATTTCAGCAGAACAAAAAGCAAAACAGACCTATGAATACCTGATGAATCTAGCCAATGGTGATGAAAGCCTGTTAGCACCGCTCAGATTTTTGTGGCAGCGTGAAGTGGTGCATTATCAGCGATTTGGCGAAGCATTGGAAACAGTAAAAGAATACTACAATCAGAAAAAATATTTCTGCTAAAATTATAATCTGATACACTAAAAGCCCTGTATATATTTGCTAATCCAATTATAGAACTATTGGCACAAATATATAGCAGGGCTTCTCGTCAGGATTTTCCTTTTGTTTTTATTCTTCTCCAATTACAATCAATTCACCGGGCCAGTCTTTCACACCGCCGATTTCTACAATGTTGGTATAACCTAAGTTCGCCAGCTTTTCTGCAGCTTGTTTACTGCGATTGCCGCTGCGGCAATATACAAAGATAACCTGCTCTTGATCAGGCAAGGCCTCTGCAACGTTTTCGTCAATGTCTTCGTTTGGAATGCACACAGCACCCGGAATATGACCGCTGAAATATTCCTGTTCTGTACGTACATCCAGCAACAAATAGTCGTTTTCAGACTCCAGCAATACCGCTGCATCCTCCATGGTAATGCTGCTATATAATGGTTCTTCCTTTGCATTGCTGTTATCGGCAACACAACCGCTGCAAAACATACAGATACAGAGTACTGCTATTAATAGGTTCTTCATGATTTCATTTTTTGTTTGCAATACATACATGATGCACACCTCTGCTTCTATTATTTTATTTCACTACGCTTATTACGCATTATAAAACAAAATGCACTGTGAAAAAAGGCTTCACAATGCATTCGTCGAAATCATTTTTGTTTATCGAATAAAGTTGGTTGCTACTTTTGCTTCACGCTGCGGCAGCTCAATGCCGGCCGCTTTGCCTGCTTCGATACATTTTAACAGCCAAGCCATGTTAACACCCAGTGTACGCATGGTCTGCATCCCTTCCAAATCCTGACGCACTTCATCAGGGGTATTGCCGTGTACCATATTCCAGTACTGAGAGCTTACCACCGGCATATTGCTAATGGTAAAATATTTAATCAGCTGGTCCAGTGTAGCAGTGGCACCGCCGCGACGACAACTCATAATTGCTGCAGCCGGTTTGTTGGCAAATACAGCACCTTTTCCATAAAAGGCTCTGTCCATAAAGGATGTAAGCGCACCGGAAGCACTTGCAAAATGTACCGGAGAGCCGAATACAAAGCCATCTGCTTCTTTTGCTTTTTCTACAAATTCATTCACTACATCGTCTATCACGCATTTGCCTGTTTTGATACAAGCAGCGCAACCCAGACAACCGGAAATCGGTTTTGTACCAACCTGAAAAATTTCTGTTTCAATGCCCTGCGCTTCCAATGCACCGGCCACTTCACAAAGTGCGGTATAAGTGCAGCCATTGGCATGCGGGCTTCCGTTTACCAGTAATACTTTCATTGGCAACAGCCTCCTTAATTATTCACGTTCCAGTCTATGCTGATATACATGTTCTTCTTCTTCCATTTTATCATGTTCATGAATAATCATACAAGCACATTCTTCATCACCATGGGCGATGGCCTGTGCATATTCCACCGCTTCCAGTTTGTTCCCACGGTTGATTTTTTCTTCACTGCCATCCAGGATCCCCAGAGCAAGCATTTTCTTGTATGCCGGTTCGGATAACCCTGTAAAGATTGTACGCACACCCTGGTGCGCCAGAGTATCCTTAATTTTACCCAGTGTTACAACACCGGTAATATCGACAACCTGCGCATGGCTCATATTGATAACTACAATTTCTGCACCTTTACATTTTACTTCTAAAGAACTTACGATACTTTCAGACACCAAGAAAAACATCTGACCCTGAATGCTGAAAGATTTAATACGTTTCTGCAAACGGCTGCAAGGCACCGGATATTCTTCCAGATAACCATTTGCAACGCTGAACAGCATGGACAGAGAGGAAATCAGTACACCTGTTGCAACAGCGAATGTCAAATCCACCAATGCAGTCAGTACAGTGGTCACTGCAATAACAACAAATGCTTCTTTCGACGCACGGCTCAGACGATAGCTTTCTTTGTACTCCGGCATGCGAATTGCTGTACCCATCAATACGCCGCCTAATACTGCCAGCGGAATTTCAGCAGCCCAGCCGCCAAATACCGCAATCATTAAAATTAATACTAATGCATGGATAATACCGGACATACGGCCACGACCACCTGCATTTACGTTTACTACAGAACGTGCAATGGCACCGGTACCAATGATTAAACCGAAGCAGCCTGCAACAGTGTTGGCAATCCCCTGACCTAATACTTCACGGTCGCTGTCATGCTTAGTATTGGTCATTTCATCTACTACCATAGCACTCAAGAGGGATTCAATAGCACCCAGCAGTGCTAA
>JAFNVD010000216.1 GCA_017383785.1 Peptococcaceae bacterium
GGTTTTAAATATCGTGTGCAGTTGAATAATACAGTTGGCATTATTGATAGTGATTATTTTTATTCTGATAATGAAGGTCATATTTTTATCAAAATCACTAACGACAGCAATGAAGGAAAAACGGTTACTGTGGAAGTAGGGCAAGGTTTTGCGCAAGGGTTATTTATGCCGTTTGGCATTACTGTAGATGACGAAGTGTCCGCTATGCGTAATGGCGGGTTTGGAAGTACCACCAAATAATTTCGCACAAGGGGGCGATAGTATGCAGTGTCCTGTTTGTCATAGTGACAGTAAAGTATTGGATACACGTTGGTTAGAAGAAGAAAATACAATCCGACGCAGAAGAGAATGCATCAAATGTGGAAAACGATTTATTACTTACGAAAAAATTGAAACCAAACCTCTTATCGTAATCAAAAAAAGCGGCCGTAAAGAGTTATTTGATGAATCGAAAGCACTGAAAGGTTTGGCAAAAGCTTGTGAAAAACGTCCTATCAGTTTTGAACAGCTGCAGCAATTAGTGCGTGATGTGGAAAAAGAGTTAAAAGGGCAATATACAGAAGTGCCGGTACATTTGATTGGTGAAACCATTATGCATCGTTTGATGGATATGGATGAGGTAGCATATGTAAGATTTGCGTCTGTATATAAAGAATTTGACGATGTGCAAACTTTTATTCGTGAAATAGAGGTTATGAAGGAGCGTAAATAAATCATGGATGAACAGGTTCTGAAATATCGGGAAGCCAAAATTATGGAACCGATTTATCGAATGTACAAAGTAATCGAGCAAGAAGATGTATTAAAGGCACAAACATTGCTGTCTGTAGCGATGCAGTATATTATTGAGCACTACAGCGGAAAACCGTTGCATCCTGCCAATGTACAGCAGGTTTTGCGTGCGGTGCTGCTGCATGAAGAAGACGGCAAATTTTATGCTATGTACGTATATAATGAACTGCAGGTTAAAACAGCAGAATGGCTTACATTGCTGTCTGTAGATTTACCGATTACATTAGAACAGCTAGGCGGTATGGCAGATCGTTTGGCTGAAAAATTATCCGGGCAGGATTATATAACATTGAAAGCAAGTGATGTGATTGCTATGCTGAAAGAAATTGCTGGCGGAGTGGATCCTTTGCTTTTAGAACGACTAACCCTAAATGAATCGATTTATCTTGCAGAGCTGCAAACTTTTTTGGTGCAATAAACGTCTAATAAGTAGATAGTGTAAACCAAAGATAGAGCAGTATTTGGAAGAAGGAGCGTTTAATGTGGATATTGAAAAAGAACATAGACAAAAAACAAAGCACAAAAAGAAAAAAAGCTTAGGTCGTACAATATTGACAGCGTTTGGTTTTTTATTACTGTTTCTTGCAACAGTAGGGCTTACAATTGGTTTTTTGACTGTTCGACCGCCGGATATTTCCGACAATAAGCAGAGTGCAGAACAGACAGAGATAAAAGGCGAAAAACGTACGGCAGGGCGATACAGCGTACTGGTTGTCGGTACGGACGATGCCGGGCTAAACACAGACACCATTATGGTAGCATCTTTGGACAGCAAACACAATGTTGCCAGTGTAATGAGCATTCCTCGCGATACCATGTCCAATGTGACTCGTAATGTGAAAAAAATCAATGCAGCGTATGCAGCAGGGGCCAAAGATGGTGTAGGCAATATTGATAATCTCAAAAAAGAAGTTTCTTATTTGATGGGGTTCCCGGTTGATAATTATGTGATTATTGACTTGACCGCATTTGAAGAACTGATTGAGGCGATAGGCGGCGTTACGATTGATGTACCTCAAGATATGCATTATGATGACCCGTATCAGGATTTGCATATCCATATTGAAAAAGGATTGCAGACTTTAAATGGGAAAGATGCAATAGGTTTTGTACGGTATCGTAAAGGATATGCCCAAGGTGATTTGGGGCGTGTACAAGCGCAGCAAATGTTTATTCAAGCGCTGGCAGAGCAGGTGGCGACCCCGGCAACTGTTACCAAATTGCCACAGCTGACAGATATCGTGTTGGATAATATGCGTACCGACTTGACTTATGGGGAGTTGGTATGGTTTGTAAAAGAAGCTGTGAGTGTAGATATGGGCACTGACTTGCACATGTTTACGTTACCCGGTGTTGCTGAAACTGTAAAACCGGAAGGCTCCTATCAGGCGTTATCTTATTATTTGCCGTTTGAAGATGAAATTTTAGCGTTGGTAAATCAGTATTTCAACCCATATTCTCGTGATTTGGTAAGTTTGAATGTGGTGGATACCGATGCACTGCTGCGCAAAGCAGGGATTCAACGTGAAGAAAAGAAACAGCAGGAAGATGCTTTGAAAGAAACTGAAGACGGCAAAGAACCTGTAGAACTGGACGAAAACGGAAATCCAATAGAAAAATCCGATGAAGATACCATCGGCGACAAGAATAGTGATGACAGCAGCAGTGAAGAAACTGTCTATGGGAACAACGGTGAAAACATAGACGAAAATACAGATGAAACCACAGAACCAAATCGTGAAGACACTGATAATAATGAAAATGCCGAATCGGATGTCGA
>JAFNVD010000027.1 GCA_017383785.1 Peptococcaceae bacterium
GGCAAAGTTGCTGTCAATGGTAAAGTCGTAAAAGAATTGGGCACCAAAGTCGTGCCTGGAAAAGATAAAGTAACCGTGGATGGCAAACCGGTGCGTACAGAAGAACAGATGGTGTATTATTTGATGAACAAGCCTGCAGGCTACCTGACTACTGTTAAAGACACTCACGACAGACCAACCGTTATGGATTTGCTCACAGGGATTCCGTATCGTGTATTTCCTGTTGGTCGTTTGGACTTTGAAACAGAAGGGCTGCTGCTGTTAACCAACGATGGGGAGTTTGCATACCGCATGACTCATCCAAAATTTAAAATCAAAAAAACCTACCTGGCTACTGTACAAGGTGAACTGACAAAAGAACGTTTAAACCTTTTACGCAACGGTGTAGAGCTGGAGGACGGCAAAACTGCTCCTGCCGAAGTAAATATTGTGCGTCAGGAAAAACATAGAACTGTAGTAGAAATCACCATTCACGAAGGCAAAAATCGTCAGGTGCGCCGTATGTTCAAAGCGGTTAAAAATCCTGTATTGGAATTGAAACGTATTAACGTAGGCGGTTTAACTTTGAAAGGTGTAGGCTCCGGAGAAATTCGTTCCTTAACCGATGAAGAAGTGCAGAAACTGACCCAGCGTCTGGGTATGCACAGAAGTGGGAAAGCGTAATGACTATGGACACAAATAAAACAATGAATGTGCAGCATAGCGGTTCTGTGTTATTGATTGCGGCTATTGTGTTAAGCGGTTTTTTATCGCTGTATAATTCTGTGGCTATGAATATTGCCATTCCAACATTTCTGCGTGTATTTGATACCGATTTGGCCACCATTCAGTGGATTATGATTGGGTATAGCCTGATGATGGGGGTAATGAGCCCGACTGCAGGCTATTTTACTGATAAAATTAGTTGCCGCAATTTGTTTGCCTATAGCATGGTAGGTTTTGCGGTGATGGCGTTATTATCCGGTTTTTGTAATAATATTTATGTAATGATTGGGGTACGCGTGCTGCAAGGTGCTTTGGCGGCATTTATTGTGCCGTGCTCTATGACGATTATTTATCAATTTGTGCCGTATAATCAACGTGCCACCTTTTTAACATTACAAGGTATGGCTATGTCTATGGGGCCTGCAATCGGACCTGTGATTTCCGGCATGTTATTGACTTATGTCAATTGGCAGATGATGTTTTGGCTCAATGTACCAATTGCATTATTTGCTGCGTGGGCTATTTATCGTTCTGTACCGTATGAAGTGGTGAAAACAGAAGAAAAGTTAGATTATCTTGGTTTTGCTTGTATTATTACCGGTACAGTATTGTTTTTGTTAAGCTTTAATATGGCAGGCAATTGGGGCTTTACTTCTCCGGGATTTTGGGCAATGCTTTTAGTTGGTTTGCTGCTGATTGCTGTGTTTATCCGTCGTTGTATGCATAGCAGTCATCCGATTTTGAATTTTGGAGTATTAAAAAATCAGGAATTTACTATCACTGTCATTATCAATAGCTGCATCAGTATGGCACTCTGTTTGGTGCCGTTTGTATTGGCAATTTATTTTCAAGATATCCTTGGCTACACACCAATGTTTTCCGGTGTAATTCTGTTGATTCCGGCAGTGTTCTCGATTGGTGGCGCACCGATTGCCCAATGGCTGTATGCAAGAATAGACAGCAAAAAAATTATTCTTGCTGCAATGTTGTTTTTGACGGTAGGTAGTCTGATGTTAGGGAAAATCACGTTGGAAACTTCTTTGCTGTTTGTGGTGGCGTGGTTGTGTTTCCGTTACTTTGGGATTGGGTTGTCCGGTATGCCAATTACTGATTATGGGATGAGTGCATTGCCTCGTGAATTGTCTAATCATGGGTCTGCGTTGATTAACTGGTTTAAGATGATGGCCAATAGTTTATCGCTCAGTGTGTTTACCATGGTGCTTGGCATGCGTACCGCATTTTATAGCCAAAGTATGGATGATGTATTGGCACAAATGAAAGCGATTGATGATATCTTTGTGTATTCAGGTTTGATATTAGCGGTGTGTGTGATTTTGAGCTTGTTTTTAAAATCTAACCGCAATTTAGAAAATAAATAGCGGTATAAAAAATAAGAATTATGTATTTTTTATGTATTTTGTTTTTCTGCATTGACAAAAAAACAAATCCGGTTATACTGTAAATAGATTTTGTGAAAACCGCATAATTCGGATGAGGAATCTGGGAGAGCATGTGGCAGTATATACTGTAGGCACATCGCCGAAGGTGCAAGAGCAAAAACTCTCAGGCAAAAGGACTGGATTCTGACGAGGCTCTGGAAAGCAGACAATGCGATTGCAGATTGTCTGCACCGACGAAGCAACTCGACAATATAATACGAGGAATCTTTCAGGTAAAGTAACAGAGGCATGAAAGCAGTAACAAACGTTATTGTTTTTGTGTCTCTGTTTTTTTATATTAATTCATTTTTTCACAAATAATATTTATCAGTACTAAAAAGGGGGAAGAAACAATGGAGAAAAAAACACCGCTGTATGACAATCATGTGGCATTAAACGGCAAAATTGTGCCATTTGGCGGGTATCTCTTGCCGGTACAGTATGAGACCGGTGTCATCAAAGAACACATGGCTGTACGTACAGAAGCAGGGCTGTTCGATGTGTCTCATATGGGTGAATTGATGCTGACAGGGCCAGATGCACTGGCAAATGTGCAGAAAGTAACAACCAATGACATGAGCGGCATGTACGATGGTCAAGTACGTTATAGTCCAATGTGCAACGAACAGGGCGGCGTAGTGGACGACATCCTGGTGTATAAAGTGCATGACGAAGCATATTTATTGGTAGTAAACGCATCCAACAAAGATAAAGACGCTGCATGGATTTCCGGCCATGTATTTGGCGACGTAACATTCGAAGATATTTCTGAATCTGTAGCACAGGTTGCACTGCAGGGGCCAAACGCAGTACCTATTTTGGCAAGTTTGGTAGCAGATGAACAGATTCCAAAAAAATATTACAGCTTTGTAAAAGAAGCAGATGTAAAAGGCATCAAATGCCTCATTTCCCGTACCGGCTATACCGGCGAACTGGGCTATGAACTGTACTGTGCAGCAACCGATGGTCCAAAACTGTGGGATCTCTTGTTAGAAGCAGGGAAAGAATATGGTTTAATCCCTTGTGGCTTAGGTGCACGCGATACATTGCGATTAGAAGCTGCAATGCC
>JAFNVD010000217.1 GCA_017383785.1 Peptococcaceae bacterium
AATGACCTGCCCCAGGTGGTTTTCTTTATGTTCTGTGTTTTTATCCATACCTATCCCTCGTTTCAGTAGTTGTTATACATCTATTATAGCATAAAAAAAGATAAAATCAAGAAAAAATATAATAAAAACATATATTTTTCTATTGACAGCCGAACAACTCTGTATTATACTATGTTTCGTAAATATAAGTTAGACATATATTTTAGAAAAGGGAGTGTTGTTTTAGGAGAACGAGGGCAGAACACAGAAGATTCTGACAACTCAAAAATGTAAACAGAAAGACTAACTATTAAAAGTCAAGTCCTAAAATGATATTTTTTATAACAAAACAAGTATAGTCTTTCTGTGTTAATTATATAAAAAATCGCATGACAAACAGAGCATCGCAATGGTGCTCAAAAAACAATATGTAAGAACTAGGTTAAGCAGCTTGGCGAACATATACCTGATGTGTTTTTTCCAGATGGTAAATGACACGTACTAATTTGCGTATCGCATGAGAAAGAGCAACATTGTAGGCTTTTCCTTCAGCTCGTTTTTTGGCAAGGTAAGAGCGAAATACAGGATCCCAATGACACACATACTTGGCAGCATTGTAAAGAGCATAGCGAAGATATTTAGAACCTCGTTTTTCCATATGAGAATGGGTCGATTCTAATTTGCCAGACTGGTAAGTGGATGGAGATAACCCTGCGTATGCTAAGAGTTTATCTGGGGAATCAAATCGATTGAAATCACCGACTTCGGCTACAATCATGGAACCCATTGCATAATTGATGCCTGGAATTGTTAGAATCGGAGAATTCAGTTCATCCATTATTCGCTGGATTTCTGTCTCGATTTCATTAATCTCGGCGGTAAGTTCACCAATCAGCTTGATGGTGTGTTTCAATTCCAGGGACTTGGCTGGCATACGAGATCCAATGGAGTTTCTGGCTGCGTTGCGAATCTGTTCTGCCTTTTCTTTTCCGTGATGCCCTTTAGAGGATACAGAAATAAGATGGGTTAAACGAGTAAGATGAGCATTCGCTATTGCTTCGGCACTTGGAAACTCGCTTAACAAGGCATATATTGCCGTTCCATGAAGCTTAGATACCAGTTGTTCAAGTTCCGGAAACAGAATGGTGACAAGGCGCGAAACAGATGTTTTTAGTTTTGCTCGTTCCTGTACCTTGTCAAACCGGTAACGGGTTAACGATTTCAGATCTTCGTTATGATAAGTGGTTTCAGAGTATGGTTTTAGCTCTGGCATAGACATCAGCATGGTAGTGATAGTATGAGCATCCACTTTATCTGTTTTGGTTTTTCTAAGGGAAAGACTTTTGCGAAATAGGTTGGTGTGAAGAGGATTGAGAACATAGATATTAAGCCCTTTGTTCAGTAAAAAAACTAAGAGATTGTAGCTATAGTGGCCGGTAGCTTCTAACCCTACTTTCAAGTTGGAAAAGTCGGTGGTAATGGATGTAATTCGTTGGAGAAGCGTGTTAAACCCATCTAAATTGTTGGAGAAAGAAAAGGCTTTGGCTAACACCTCCCCATCTGAATTGGTAATGACACAATCATGCTTGTCTTTGGCAACATCAATACCTACGTAAATCATAGCAGCATACATCCTTTGCAATAAAATTGATACTGTTTTAATCCACAATGGTTCTTTGCGATTGTAACCTAGTGCGAAATAAACCGTCATGCGGTATCTAACTAATTAACAACTGTACAAAGAAACTGTGGTTGTAGCCTTTCTGAAACCATCGAATGGTAGGAGTGCACAAACAATCCACAGTATCCAAAATAGTATAGCATACGTCCTTGGAGAGGGACGATAAATACTACTACTTTATAATACTAGGAGCAAACATATGGAATGGATTCGCACCATTATGCTGAATATCGTTATACTGGTTTTTTTTTCGGTAGTACTGGATTTTCTCTTGCCGGAGGGCAGTTTTCGCAGCTATATCAAAATGGCGATAGGGGTGTTTCTAGTACTCACAATATTACAGCCCGTAATGCAGCTTCTACATATAAACGATACCTATAAGGAGGCATACAGCTATGACAAGATTCTGGAGTAAAGATACGTTCAAACATAAACAGCAGTATCTGCTTTTGGGAGCATTGGCTTTGCTGGGGATTATCTTACTTTGCATTGGCAATAGTACAAATACGGAGCCTCAGGTAAAGACCCGGTCATCGGCAATCGATAAAATATCGGTATCAGGTCAGGCAAACAGCAATGATATAGCAGCTTTGGAATACAAGCTGGCAGATACCTTATCAAAAATACAAGGTGCAGGGCATGTTACCGTACAAATTACAGTCAGAAACAGCGGACGCAAAGAGTATGCACTAGATACTCAGCGCACCAGCCGCACTACGATAGAAGAAAGTGCTGATACCAGTCAGCATACCACAGAACTACAAGAGCAGCAGACTGTAGTACAGCAAAACCGCAGTGGGACCCAAGATGCACTTCTCGTAGAAGAAACTGCACCTGAAATCACAGGCGTACTGATAGTAGCGAGTGGTGCCGATAACGCACTGGTACAAGAACGGCTACTGCATGCAGCTGAGACGCTATTACAGATTTCATTGCACCAAATTGTGGTGATGCCTGGAGAGGAGGCAGTATGATGGACAAGGTAGTAACCGTGATTCGACTGCTTATTTTGCTGTTATGTGCAGTATTATTTCTAGCAGGTGCATTATGGAATTTATGTTTGCAGCCGGAGAAAGATATAGAATCTATGGATGTACATAACATGGTTTATGCAGAGAACTCTCAAGAAACTGTAGATGTCTTTTTTAAACAGGAAGTAACCGTAGAAGATACAGCAATACAAGATCAGCAGATAATAGAAAATCGCTTGGCAGCTTTGCGTATGGAGCGAGACGCTGCGTGGCAGCAGCTATATCGTGCAGTAGAAACTCTTGAATTTACAGATAAGCAACAGACACTGCAGCAATATGCAGAGATGCAGTATAACGAACAAAGACTGGAACTTTTGCTCAAAGCCAAAGGGATAGAGCATAGTTTGGTGATATTAGGAGAAAAACAGGCTAATATTATTGCATCAACTGAAACTTTACAGCAGGAGTCTGAAAAATTATTTGACATGGTGTTACGCAATACGGAGTATGATGAGACCCAGATCATACTGGTGCCGTTAAAATAAAAACGAAGTAGCAGGGGTTTTACAAACATTTGCAGAAAGAAAAAGCAAGAAAGAAAATAAAAATGTTGCAGTAATGATATATTTATGGAGGCGTTAATATGACAAAAACAGCATGGGAAAAGTATGATGATGCGCAGCTGGG
>JAFNVD010000218.1 GCA_017383785.1 Peptococcaceae bacterium
AAACGAACTTCGCCCGTTTTGCTATTCATTACAGTAATTTTTTTACCAGTAGATACAGGATCAATTAATACGCGGTCACCTTCTCTTAATTTACCTAAAGATTCATATCTATTTCCGTTTTTCATGATATAAGTATCGTCTGTGAAAGCAACGGTTCTGGTATCACCGGAGAAGGTACGTACCGTGATAGTTTCTTGTGTAGTATTAATATCTGTAATTTCACCATCCACATGACTTTCTACTTCCAGCTTCACTAAAGTAGCCCCTTCAAATGTAGCCAATACTTTATCCCCAATATTGACATCAGATACTTTATAAGTATATGCACCGTCTACAAACAATTCCACATCGTCAATGTATCTGCTTGTATAGTTTCCATCTGCATCTACCAATCTAATCCAGCCACTACTATTGGTTTTGTCTATTACTGTCATCGCAATCTGTTCATGAATATTAATGAGAACTACTTTATTGTTCTCTACTTTCATATTTACAGTTTCACCAACGGATATCACACCTAAATAAGAGCTTGTTCTCTTATAACGTTTAATAGTAACATCATCACTTACATCGTAAGTAACTGTCCCATCATCTGTTGTTACCTGAATAGTTCCTCTAGAAGTATTAATGGACTTCACAATACCTTCTACCATATCATTTGCCTGAATACGAGTTACTTTATTGTTTTGCAAGGTCAAACTGATTGCCATTCCTTTTTCCAGCATAGATAAAGAAGATGTTTCACCATACAACAATACTTTTACATTTTCACTTAAGAAATACGATTGAGGACTTCCGTCAACAGTAATAACTGTAATCAAATCTGCGCCAGCATCAACAGAATATAAAGTCACTTCCAAGCCTTCTGAAATATTGCGATTTGTAACTGTCAACTTTGTAATTTGATTGCCCGACACGGTAATTTCAATACTATCACCCTGTTGTACATCTGCAATGGTACCGGCTTGGCCATCTTTAAACGTTACTGCAAACCCTGCTGCATAATAAGCAGATTTCAGTTCACCTGCAGTATTTTCATAGTTTAAAATACGACTTGCGTTGTCAATAGATTTTACGGTTGCATTACCACCATAGGTATCGCTACTGCTGCCTACCGCAATGGCTGTCATTTTACCATTTGCAATTGTATAAGTGGCTTTATCTCCTTCTTTCAAGCTGCTTGCTGTAGCTGTCAGCATTCCGGCAATACTTACTTCCATATTGTTCGCCATTTCATAAGTAGCTTTCCCGGAACGTTCTTCCATGATAATCAGTTTTTCATATACATCTACATGGAAAATAACACCGGAACGAGATCCATCTGCATTTTCTTCAATCACAACTTCACTTGCAGTCTGATCTTTTGTATTCACTTTCAGACTTACTCTCATTTTTTCCTGCAGATCTTCAAATACTAGTGCAGTATTGTCACCTAATTCAGTAATTTTTGTATTTTTGTCTACAATTATTGTGTGCAATTCTTCTTTTTCATCCAATACGATAATAGTATCTTTTTCGCTGATGATTGCACGGATTGTGCCATAAACTGTTTGATCAGTGATAACTGGCTCGCTTGCTTTCACTGTCTGCACTTCCAGATAGTTTAACAGGAAGTTTTTATATACCGCATATACCGTATCACCCACTGCTAAATCTGTCACGCCAATTTTCTGGCCGGATTTGTTATACAGAGTACTGGTAGTGGATGCATTCAGCCCATAAGTTTTCCCATCTGTACCATTGATAGTTACTTTCACACCACTAATTGCTGTAATTTCACCACGCACTGCGTTGCTTGGTACAGTTGTCAACTGGTTTTCTACACGACATAAAAACGCTGCTAACTCTGCACGTGTTACCGTATTTTTCGGTTTAAAAGTTTTGTCGGTGTAACCACCGATTAACCCCTTATCGTATGCCAGTTTTACATAGTTGGCATATTTGCTGTCAATGCTTGGGCCGTCAGTAAATGCCCACGGGTTATTGGCTACTGCATTTAACCCAGATTCCACTCCTAATGCCTGAATCAGCAGTTTGGCAATCCATTCACGGCTAGCTGCTGCACTATGGCTGAAATCATTCGCATCAATCAAACCGGCTTTATACGCAGCTACAGCAGTACCATAAGCGCCGTCCCATTCAGGATACTTGAACGGCAAATAGGTACCTTTCTGTGTAGCTTCGTCATACTGTAACTCCATCATTCTGCTAGCCATTGCAATGGCTTCGAACTGGGTTACAGGATTATTTGGACGTGCTGTACCATCCTCATAACCACCCATAATCCCTCTTGCAGCTACACGATCAAGCTGCTGCACTGCCCAATGGTTGCTAGGTACATCCGGAAAAGCCGCGAATGCGCTCATTGGTATTACCATCGTGAACATAAATGCCAGCATAAGTACCACGGCAATGGTCTTTGCTGATTTTCTCGATTTACCGACAGGTAAATTCTTTTTTTGATATTGCATATCAATCCCCTCGCTTTTGCATAGTTTACATCTTGCATCATCATAACGAACCACGTTACATTCGATACTATGTTAAATTCTTGTATTCGATATATTTAGCGTTTTTTCCTGCTTTTTTTCTCTCTTATGCGTATATTTCTGTTTTTTTGTTTAAATTTTTATATAGAAAATTTGTGAATTTCTTATTAAATCCACGAGTCATTATAATTAAATAAATTCATTACATATCATAGGGAATTGTTATTGTGTTCTTACACGTATCGTTGTATAATCAAGTTATGATAGACTAATCTGTAATTTACCTATCAGGTATTTTAATTTTATAAGGAGATGATTTTTTCATGTCAGAATTAAAAATCGTTGTAATCGGTGGGGTTGCTTGCGGTCCAAAAGCTGCTGCAAAAGCAAAAAGATGCAATCCTAACGCACAGGTAACCTTAATTGAAAAAGGTGAATGGATT
>JAFNVD010000219.1 GCA_017383785.1 Peptococcaceae bacterium
CTCAGAATTACTCTAAAAAAGTATGGTCACTTGTTATGTTTCCCTAGTTTTTGGAAATAGTTGGACGGGTAAATGATAACAGGTGACAATGTACATATTTAAATTTAAACATAGGTGATACACATGCTTCAATTGCAAGATGTCTTTCTGCAGTATGACCGTCCTGAAGGCGGTATGCAGACAGTACTCGATCATATCAATCTAAATATTGCACAAGGGGAACGCTGGGCTGTGATTGGGCCTTCCGGCTGTGGCAAAAGCTCTATGCTGCATTTGTTGGCCGGATTGCAAACAGCCACATCGGGCAGTGTACAGTACCAAGGTGCAGCACTTACCAAGCCTCATGAGGAAATTAGTGTAATTCTGCAGGAATATGGCTTGTTCCCTTGGAAAACTGTTGAGCAAAACGTAGGCTTGCCGCTTGTGCTTAAAAAAGTGCCAAAGGCAGAAATCAAAGAGCGTGTCCAAGCGTTGTTGACCCAATTAAAACTGGATGAGCACAGCAAAAAGTTTCCGTCTGAATTATCCGGTGGTCAGCGTCAGCGCGTAGCCATTGCCAGAGCCCTCATTGCACAGCCGAAAGTATTGTTAATGGACGAGCCTTTTTCCGCATTGGATGCACTGACCCGCGAAACTATGCAGAATATTGTATTGGAATTGTGTGAACAGCAGAATCTGACCTTAGTATTGGTGACGCATAATATCGAAGAAGCGATTTTCTTAGGCCAGAAGATTGCTGTATTCTCAGATAATAGCGGGATTATTCGTCATGTTGCAGACAATAGTCATAGCGGTGAAATCAGTTATCGCGGTACAGAAGAGTTTTATCAGCATTGCAGTGAGTTGCGTGGCTGGATTGGAGGCGGTGACAATGCATAAATTGTTGGACAACAAACTGGTAAACGGTATCATAGGCTTTGCCATTGTGCTTGTATTTTGGCAACTGGGCAGCATGGCGCTTAACAAACCATTTTTACCGACACCGGCCGAATCTTTTTCTGCGTTTTTTACATTTTTGATGAATGGGAAGATGGGCCCGCATTTCCTGATTAGTACATTTCGTATTGTCAGCAGTATTTTGCTGGCAATGGTATTGGCCATTCCGTTGGGGCTGGCTATGGGGCGTATTCATTGGCTGGGGAGATTGTTGAACCCTATCGTATATCTCTTGTACCCATTGCCAAAAGTGGTGTTCTTGCCAATCATTGTAGTATTGATGGGCTTGGGCAACTGGCCGAAGATTTTCCTTATTGCATTGGTGGTATTTTTTCAGATTGTGGTGGTTACCCGCGATGCGGCCGGCAGTATACCGCAAGCCAGTGTGCAGTCTATGCGTTCACTGAACGCCAGCAGTTGGCAGATGTTTTGCCATTTGATTTTACCGGCTTGCCTGCCACAGATTTTGACATCATTGCGTATCACATTAGGCACGGCCATTGCCATTCTGTTCTTTGCAGAAACCTTTGCCTCCTTTGATGGCTTAGGATACTTCATTTTAGACGGTATGGAGCGCAGAGAATACCCTGCCATGTATGCGGGGATTATAGGCTTGGCGATACTGGGTTTAGGCTTATACTTGATTGTAGATGTATTGGAACAGAAATTGTGCCGCTGGCAGAAAAAATAAATTGTAAATAGTTTATAAAGTTTATGAAAACGCATCCGTATGGGTGCGTTTTTTGTATGCATAAGGTTATATGAGAAACTTATTAGTAAGAAAAAATGTATCGGTTTTTGCTATTAGCGAATATGAAATTTATCATTTAAAATGAAATCGGAACAATAGAATTTGCTGATATGTCTATTGATAAAGAAACAATTATATAAGGAGTGGATTTTTATGTTAAGAAACAAAGCGCTTTCTCAGAAGGTATTGTTGCTGGGGTTATACTGTAATGAAAGTGGACGAAAATGGCAATGAACTGTCTGAAGTAGATATGACCAAATCCAAAGTGATTATGACACGTTGCAACAGTATCTATATCAATGTGAAAGGTCGTGATCCACACGGTATTGTAGATCCTGAGGATAAATACGAGCTGGAAAAAAAACTTAAAAAAAATTTGTGTATTTTAAGTGCAGATGTAAATTCTGCTTACTTGCACAAAAAGGATTTTATTGATAAAATAAAGTTATGGGATTTTGCGCAATGTTTGCGCTAGTATATTTTATCTTTTATTTTCTGAAGGGAGAGATTTTGTTATGTTAAGAAGCAAAGGCTTAACAGAAAAACTGATCGTATTAGGGATCGACGGTATGGACCCTCGTTTCTCTAAAGCAATGGTAGACGAAGGCAAAATGCCAAACCTGAAAAAATTGATTGATATGGGTGCTGCTCGTAACGACTTAGTGTTATTGGGTGCGATGCCTACTATTACACCACCACTGTGGGCTACTCTGGCTACAGGCTGCTATCCAATGACTCACGGTATCGTAGACTATGCTATTCCAATTCCGGGCGAAATCGATATGCGTATGGAAGCATTCCTGTCTCCATTCTGTAAAGCAGAACAATTATGGAACGTAACAGCAGAAGCGGGCAAAAAAACACTGGTATTCCACTGGCCGGGTGGCGCTTGGCCTCCAAGCTCTGACAGCGAAAACCTGTATGTAGTAGACGGTACTTCCCCAGGTGCTATGGGTAACTCTACTCATAAACGTGATGACGAAGTAGTAATTATCGCTACAGAAAAAGCACAGAACGGCGGCTACATGCCATATGGTGCTCCTGACAGCCATATTGACTGTGACTTCAGTGAAGTTCCATATCCAAATCTGAAATTTGCTAAAGGTGATTATAAAGACCCTCGTTTGGCTGAATACTACAACAAATACTATGTAGAAAATAATTGCATTTTCCAGGACTATGAGCCGAGTAAAGGCAGTGTACGTAACGGTGTATTCTGGGAAGATACCAACATGTTCCATTTAGCTGACTGGCCAACAAGCTTGTCCCTGTCTCCAATCAAAGAAGCTGAAGGCTGGGCAAATGCTCCGGAAGGTGCAAAAGAATTCGTTGTATATCACAAAATGGGTAAAGTACAGCGTCCTGCACTGATTCTGAAAAATGCAGAAGGCAAATATGATCATATCGCTGTATATGCTTCCAAAGAAGCTGCAGAACCATTGTATGTACTGGAAAAC
>JAFNVD010000220.1 GCA_017383785.1 Peptococcaceae bacterium
ACCCAGCCAAAAGGACCACTGCATGCAATAATAATCATAATTACCGCAGAAGTTTTCGCACTACCTTTCATAATATCAAATAATTTCGGAAAGGTCATATCACGATAAATGACAAAAGACGCAAAAAGCGCATACACAACCGCTACCGCCGCAGCCTCTGTAGTAGTAAATTTACCGGAAAAAATCCCACCTAAAATAATAGCCGGCATAATAATCCCCGGAACAGCCTGAAAGAAAGAAACAACAAAGCGTTTAAACTCAAACGATCCGCCTTTTGGATAACTATGCATATATGCCTGATATAACGAGATAGCAATCAAAATGCCACCCATCATCAAACCCGGCACAAAACCATTGGCAAACAAACGATTTACCGTTACACCGTTCCCAGCCGCAACCGCATACAATACCATAGGAACTGACGGTGGAATTACTACACCAATCGTTCCCGCCGCCGCAATCAACGCTGCCGATTGATCTTCTTTATAACCACGTTCTTTTAACTGTGGAATCAACGTTGCACCTACTGCAGCAGTTGTCGCCGCACCGGAACCGGAAATCGCCGCAAAAAACATCGCTACAACAACAGAGATAATAGAAAGACCACCCTTAATCATTCCTAAAAAAGACTCTGCAAAGGCAACTAGATATCTGGAGATTGCACCATTGGCCAACAAATCACCGGCCAGAATAAAGAACGGTACCGCTACTAAAGGAAAGGAATTGACACTAGCGAACATACGCTGTGCCACCATACCCAAACTAACATCACCTGCAACTAATACCGCTACTGCAGAAAGCATAATAGAGAACGCTACCGGGATACCCAGAAGCAACGTCACAGCAAACACTACAAATAATAAAACTGCCATTACAATCTGCCCCCCTTCTCATGCACTACCTGCAACAGCGCATCCAATGCATGAATCGCCATCAAAGAAAACCCTATTGGTATTGATAAATACATATATTTCATCGGAATACGCAACACAGGCGCTAACTGCGCCTGTTTCATGGCATACTCCAAGCTAAAATAGGCCATCGCAACAAACGCAATCAAACATACTGTATGCACAAGCATACGAAGCATACGTTCCGTTTTTGCAGAACACATCCCTTGTACAAACGTAATCGAAATATGACTTCCTTCTTTATATGCACAACCTGCACCAATCAAAGTTCCCCAAATCAACAAATAACGGTTCAATTCTTCCGTCCAGAGAAATGCATCCCCGGCAAGACGACTGATAATCTGCGCCATTGTTACAACCACCATAGTTCCTAAAATTGCTACAATAATTGCCAAACAAACTTTGTCGATGCTATCACTTATTTTCTTTACAACATTCGCGAATTTCATACCTTCCATCTCCTTATGTACATTTTTATCTGCGAGAAAAAACTACTGTAATTTCCTCTAGCAAATAAAAAGTAGGGCAGGCAACAGCCTGCCCTTTTATGAATAATACATTCATATTTCGCTACACTTATTCAGCCAGTGTTGCATTGATTTTTGCCAGATAGTCAGCATATTGTGGATATGCATCGTATACTACCTGTACCGCTGCTTTAAAGCTATCCAAATCTGGATTTTCTACTACCTGCATGCCATTGTCTTTCATAGCCTGCAACTGTTCAGCTTCGTTTGCAGCACACCACGCACGCTCATATTCAGCAGCTTCCTGCGCAGCTTCTTTGAAAATTACCTGCACATCTTCCGGAAGCTCATTAAATTTTTCTAAACTCATTGTGATGATTGCAGTTGCATAAGAATGACGTGTCAGTGTTGCATGGCTCTGGTTGGATTCCCATAATGCGTAAGAGTAAATAACATTGATTGGGTTTTCCTGACCATCTACCGCTTTGTTCTGAAGTGCAGTTAACGCATCAGCCCACGCCATTGGAGTTGCATTAGTGCCCAGTGCTTTAAAGGTTTTGTTGTATACCTCATTTTCCATTACACGCAATTTTAAATCTTTCATGTCAGCAGCTGTAACAACAGGACGAACGCCGTTAGTTACATTACGGAAGCCACGTTCAGCATAAGCCAAACCTTTCAGATTTGCATTTTCCAGAGTGCCCAATAATTCCTGACCAACTTCACCGTCTAATACTTTATAAGCATCTTCACTGCTGCCAAACAGGAATGGCATATCTAATACACCCATATCCTGAGAGAAGTTTACGAACGGACCGCTTGTTACAATCCCCAGTTCCAGTGTGCCTGTAGCCATACTTTCCAGTAAAGCCGCTTCATCACCTAATTCACCGTTTGGATGAATTTCAATTACATATTTACCTTCGGTTCTTTCTTCAACCAGCTCTTTAAATTTCAACGCTGCTACCTGGAAACTATCCTGTTCATTCACTGTAGTCCCCAGTTTCATTGTTACAGGGCCTTCATCTTTTTTACCGCCACCACAGCCGGCCAATAAACCCATAGCCATAAAACCAACCAGAGCAGCCGCAATTACTTTACGTGCTTTTTTCATTGTACATTCCTCCATAACTTATAAATAGTTCACTTGCAGTTTCTTTCTGCTTTATGATGTAGAGTATAACATCATCACAAGCATAAGTCAACCATCTGTTTTATAAAAATCAAAAAACTTTCCGAATAGTTATAGTACAGTTTTATCAAAACAATCTACTTGTTGTTGCAATCTGTTTCATTTTTCTACAAAGCCAAAACAAAAAGCTATATCCACTTACACAGATATAGCTTCTTTATTATCCATTTGATATTTTTTACACTGTTTCTGCGCACCACGAAAAAGATTTAGATTTATTCACCTTTTTGCGGATACGCTGTACGGCATTGTCCACCGATTTATTTTCCAACTGAAGTGCCAACGTAATCTCGTTATACGACATTCCCATCATACGCATAACCAGCACATTCAATTCCATCTTAGAAAGTATATCCGTGATTTTATGCATAATTTCATTGTAGCTTTCCCGTTCAACAATGGTATTTTCCGGCGACACAATAGATCCGCTGGCATCACGTTCAATCAAATACGCAGATTTATCTTCCACTTGTTCCTCATTATCATTATAGGCAGACATAGAAATCGCTTCATTTAAAACCATATGTTTTTTACGATTAGATCGTTTGACGCAGGAATCTAGTTCACGTTTGATACACAAATATGCAAAATTTTTAAACTGTTTTCCACTATCCGTTTTATAACTTTTTACACTCTGCACAAAGCCAATCATCGCTTCCTGCATCAAATCATCCCGTTCTCCATCTTTCAGATAATATTTGTCACAAATATAATTCATCAGCCCATGGTATCGTTTCAATAAATACTCCATTGCCAGTTCATCGCCTTCGCGGGCTGCTTCAATCACATCCATTTCCGGCTTATCGGCATAATCCATGTATATTTCTCCTTCCAGTTTGTTGCATCGCATTATTTGCCGGCAAACAATTCTGTAGACAGATATCGTTCCCCTGTATCCGGCAAGATTACCACAATCCGTTTCCCCTTATTTTCCGGGCGATGCGCCACCTGCATCGCCGCTTCCAACGCTGCACCAGCAGAAATACCTGCAAGAATCCCCTGTGTCTTAGCAAGCATACGAGAAGCCTCCATAGCAGCATCTCCATCAATCATCAGAACTTCATCCACTAGACCCAAATCCAAAATAGTGGGAATAAACCCCGCACCTATCCCTTGAATTTTGTGTACACCTGCAGGTCTACCATTAATCACAGCGCTCTGCAAAGGCTCCACACCTACTACCTGAATATTAGGATTATATTCTTTCAAACCTTTCGCAATACCGGTAATTGTTCCACCTGTGCCAATCGCAGATATCAAAATGTCGATTTTTCCTTCTGTATCAGCATAAATCTCCTGCGCTGTAGTCAAGTAATGTGCTTCCGGATTAGCAGGATTGTCAAACTGCCCACACATAAAACTGCCCGGTATCTCTTCCAACAACGCATTCGCTTTCGCAATGGCACCGCTCATACCTTCAGCAGCTGGCGTTAATACAATTTCTGCACCATACGCACGAAGCAAACTCTGCCGTTCTTGACTCATATTTTCCGGCATCGTTAAAATCATGCGATAGCCTTTCACAGCAGCCATCAGCGCTAGCCCTACACCGGTATTACCACTGGTTGGTTCAATAATAGTGGCCCCCTGTGCAATTCGTCCTTTGTTTTCCGCATCCTGCAGCATATAGGCACCAACACGATCTTTAATACTTCCCCCCGGATTAAACGATTCTACTTTTGCAATAATCTCCGCTTGCATTTCAGAATCAGGCAGATGCAAACGCACCATAGGTGTTCGCCCAATCAACTCTCCAATATTATCATAAATCATTGTACTCATCCTTTGTCATCATTTCGATTACCCATTTATTATTTACCCATCCCCATAGATAAATAATCACACAGATGCTTTTTTGCTACAATTAGTGTACGATATTATTTCTTCTATTGCAAGGGTTATATTGCAATTTTAACTTTTTCTCCATGATTCATATATTTTTTTAGCAAAAATGCCGATTATCTTGACAATTTCCACAAGATTTTGTTCAAAATTCGACAAAATCAAAACAGAATATCAATCTAATCGGCATACCGTTTTCATATTTTATTCATATTTACTAATCTGATAAATGTCTGACCGACGGTTGTTAACAGATGGGTTCTTTTCTCGCAGCTGTTTTAGATAATCTAAATCAATCTCAGCAAATATAATCTCCGGTCGATCTGACGCCCTAGCAATTACCGTTCCCCACGGATCTATAATCATACTATTGCCATAGGCCGTAAATTTCTCTTTTACACCAATTTGATTCGGAGCAATAATATAAACACCATTTTCAATGGCACGTGCACGTAAAAGCGGCTCCCAGTGATCCTTTCCGGTAGGTAGAGTAAAGTTAGCCGGTAAGAAGATTACTTCAGCCCCTTGTAACCGCATAATGCGAAATAATTCCGGAAACCGCATATCATAACAAATAGCGAATCCCAGACAACCTAATTCGGTTTGCACCGTTACAATTTGACTTCCGGGTTCTTTATTATCACTTTCACGCACACTGCTGCCATCAGGCAGT
>JAFNVD010000221.1 GCA_017383785.1 Peptococcaceae bacterium
AAACGCACGACCGGATAACCCCAGTTTTCCCATAATGCCATCCATTACATAGGCCACGCGTGCCATATAACCGCTATCTTCCAAGAACGCCAACGCTAAAAACAAGATAAAAATGTTAGGCAGGAATGTTAAAATCGTACCTACCCCTGCTACTACACCATCTACAATCAAGGAGACTAAAATCTCGTGTACATTCAATGCGAGCAGCATATTCAGGATTCCTTCCGAACACCACTCAATAGCCGGTTCTACAAATGCCCCTTTGAGCCCATCCCCAATAGTAAATGTAAGCGCAAATACCAATGCCATGATGCCCAAAAAGATTGGCAGTCCTAAAAACTGATTGGTCAGAATCGCATCTACTCTATCGGTGCGTTCTGCTTTCTGTGCTTTATTAATCAGCACTTCCGCAATAATTTCTTCAATGAAATCGTATTTCTGATTGATAATGTCTTTTTCATAGCTGCGATCCATAACATCAGGCAGATGAATCGGATAACGAGCCATAATATCTGTATCCTGCTCCAGCAGTTTTAACGCATGCCAACGATAATTTTTCATATCAGGATAGTGTTTTTTCAGTTCTACAGTAATGGCATCGATTTTGTCTTCAATTTCGTCATTGTATACCATAGCATATTCACTGTGATGGTCATGAACGTGGGTAGATTCTTCGGTGTCACCATGTTCATGAATCAATGCATTGGCAGGTTCATCATCATCCATATGATGAGCTACCGCATGCATCAGAATGTCTAACCCTCTTTTTTTA
The DNA here is from genome assembly GCA_017383785.1 of Peptococcaceae bacterium. Lineage (GTDB taxonomy): Bacteria > Bacillota > Peptococcia > Peptococcales > Peptococcaceae > UBA7185. The sequence continues at coordinate 773 of JAFNVD010000221.1, forward strand.
CGGGCAGACACCGGCACTACAGGAATCCCCAGCATTTCAGGCAAGCGATGCAAGTCAATTTCCATGCCCCGTTCTTCTACAATATCCATCATATTTAACGCCAATACCACCGGCTTACCCAATTCAATAAGCTGTAATGTTAGGTACAGGTTGCGTTCCAATGAGGAGGCATCGGCAATATCTACGATAACATCTACATCGTCACTCAAAATAAATTCACGGGATACTTTTTCCTCCATAGTATAGGAAGTAAGACTATAGATCCCAGGCAAGTCTACCAGCTTAAAGGTGTGCCCCTGATACTGCATAGAACCTTCTTTTTTTTCTACGGTAACACCCGGCCAGTTGGCCACTTTTAATTTGGCACCGGTATACGCATTGAACAATGTGGTCTTCCCACAGTTTGGATTACCAATAAACCCGATATTCACTGTGTCTCTCATGCTGTCACCCCTTCAATCTCAATCCCTTGTGCTATATGATACCCTACTGCAAATCGTGTCCCTCTTACATTTACGATTACAGCACCTTTTTTCTTTTTATTCAGAATTGTAATATTTGTCCCGTTGGTAAGGCCAATGGCCTCCAAACGGCGTTCTACCGGAAGCTCCAGATTTTCTATGGCAATCACGCGATATGTTCCATTGATTTCTCCATCATTCAGTTTCAAGGTAGTGTCCCCCTCCCGCAACTTGCTCTTATCTCTTTGTATATGTTATGCGATATCTATATAATAATAGCTTTACCAAAACTCAGTTTGCGTCTGCTTACTATTTTAATTTTACATATACAAAAAGTCAATACCCCTTTCCTATAAAAGGGATTGATAATGAAAGATATTGGTAACTTATATGCTTTTTGCACAGAAAAACGGCTTCTTGCATTATGCCTCATCGCATATGCAAAAAGCCGTTTTTTGATATTCGTATTCTTTACAGTATCAATATTGATTCAAATAGGTTACTACACCGATAAAAATCCCTTCCGCCAGTTTCTGACGATATTCATCGGTTGCTAGCAGCGCTTCTTCTTCTGCGTTGGTCAAATACCCGGTTTCCACCAGTACAGATGGATGGTTATTTTCTCTGAGCACTGCATAATTTGCTTTCCGCACTTCTGACGAACGACCGGTAGTCATACCCAAACCATCGCTGATATGCTGAGCCAAAGACGCACGTACTGCACTTTGGGCATACAGCTGGGCATCGGTGTTTGGCGCATAGTAATAAGTTTCAATACCGTTTTTATCAGGACGACCATCAATGGCATTACCATGAATACTGATAAACACATCAGCCTCTACCTGATTTGACAGCGCAGGACGATCATTCAATGCTACACGCACATCGCTTTCACGTGTCATAATGACGGTTGCACCTTGTGCTTCCAATAAATCACGCAATTTCAGCCCAACATCCAACCCTACTGCCGCATCCGTAACACCTAACACTCGCCCAATTGCACCGGGGTCTACCCCATGGCCCGGGTCAATTACAATCAGTTTGTTTTCAAGCACATTAGCGCTTGTACTTTTCTGGCTGTATACTGTAATCACCAGTGCATTTTCATCTTCACTCAATACACAATACGCACCATTTTCCAATGTCAACGCAACCTGCACAGTTCTATCAGAAGAAGTTTGTGCGTTGATTGCTTCTAACGGTCCGTTATTGTATGTGCCATTCACACTGCTATCCAAATACACATTGTCTAATAACAATGTCACAGCTGTATTACTGCTATTCAGCGTATTGACTGCATTGCCCATACCATGCAGCAGTCTAATAATGGTTTTATCAGTGTTTTCTTCTACACTGAGTAATTCCAATTCGGTAAATACACCGGTACTTGCATTGTTACCTGTTACCAATGCGTTTTCATACGCAGCCACAGCCGTGGTCAACCAACTGGCAATCCATACTTTATTGCCATCCGCAGTCCGCACCTGATACCAATCGGCATCATTGACTTCGGCAATGGCTAATACCGTAAAGCGTGTGCCTTTATCTGCCATACTGTCCACTGCCCCGGTCACCGGCGCTAAACGCAGGTTGACACTATTGGCATTGACGACAATTTCAGAGCCTACTTTCACTTCTGTACTCACCGTTGTACTCTGCAAAGATGCCTTTTTGAGATCCGGGTCAGAAATCCATGCACGAGCACCAATCTTCATACGTACTTGATACCAAGTCGTCCCCTCTGCATCTTTCGCTGCTAAAATCGTAAAACTTTCACCTTTTTCCGTTTCCCCTACTACGGCTGCACTTACGGACGTATTGGCACGCAGTTTCAAACCGCTGACTGTAATCTCCACTGTTTTCCCAATCATACTGTTCACGGTATTGGTATTGGTACTTTCAATTTGAATATTTCCGGCTGATGGGTTCACCACACTGTTGGACTGATCCGCTGCCACCACAGTAAGCCACCCGGCAATCCACATCGGGTCACCACCATTGGTGTCAACGACCTGATACCACTCCTTACCTTCTACCGTTCTGGTACCCAATACAATCAGTTCATACCCTTTTTGTGCCATGCCAATAGCCTCACTGCCGGTACCGGCCGCTTCGCGCAAATATACGTTGCTGCCGTTGACAATTACCTTTTTGCCTACCACGTCATGTGTTGCATTGACCGGTGGATTCGCAATTGTCGGAGTTGCTTTCGGAGTGATTACCAAGCCATTGGTGTGATCAAAAGTGTATTCCCAGCCAAACTCATCTACAGCAAACCGCCAAGTCAATGGGAAATAGGTAATATCACGATACAACAACAATGGATATTCCTCAGAACCATTATCGATACTTTTGTGATTCACGGCGATTTTCCCTGTTGCTACCACTGCCTGATGCTTTTTGTCATTAGCTTTTGTCACTGTATATGGCTCGTACTCCCCTTGTAAAACAGCCTGTTCTTTCACAATAGCCGCTTTATACACGTCCAGGCCATCTACCTGTGTGTAGCTGGTCTCTAAACCCAGCAAACGAGTTTCTTCCCATGTCATAGGCACATAGGTAATATCCTTATACACCAAAAGTGGATACTGAGCATATTGCTGCTCCATTACCACACCATTTAATGTTACCGGAAATGTTGGCAGTGCCGCTGATGCAGTTTGCGCCATAGCCGGTGTAGCCGAAAGCCCTAACATCAGCAAAGCTGCACACACAGCCCCCGTAAATTTTTTCATACAACTTCCTCTCTTTCTATACTACAATCCCCATTTTTCAATGAAGATTCATTCATACAACATCAATCTAATCATACCGTTACTTATTATACCGCATATTTGTACAATTGCAAACGGTAAATCATACCGTTATATTAGACGAATGAGACTGAGAAAAAGTTGCATCTTCTTATTCATTATTTATCAGATTTGTGTTGTTGTATTTGTTTCAGCATTTGATTTACATTATCCGTTTTCCTTTTGGTGACAGCATAAATCACCAGCCAAATCACCAAATAGCATAGCACAAAAATGCACGAAAAGCCTAAAAGCGGCATAATCCCACGATCGAGCCAACCATTTACGAGATAGGTAATCAAATAGGAAACATATAAGACTGCACCATGCATAAAAATCGCTGCCATCAAAGGTAACCGTTCGATTTGATAAACAATCCCCATCCCGCCTACAATAAAGGCCAAAATCGTAAGCGAGACAATCCCAATACACACCTCATTGACCGTCAAAGTCTGTATATGGCCTTGACTTTGTAAAACAACATACATCGCTGCCAGCACCAATGGCCCAAATCCGCAAGCGATGAGGCCGCGACGAACAAATTCCAAAATATTCTGTTTCATTTTCCTTCGTACCTCCTTCTGATATCCGCAAAGCAGCGTCTAGACACATACTCTCGATAGCCACACTGAAAAATGGCATCTACACCACCGCTAATCGCCGTATGAAACCGTAAAATGCGGTGTTCATTAGCTAAGGCTGATTTGTTAATACGAATAAAATAAGAAGGCAGCACTGCCTCTAAATCACGAAGCCGGTCTTGTATACGATACTGAACACCCTCGGTATCAATGGCCATTACCTTTCTATCGATAATGGTAATACACTCGATTTCCCCAAATGTCAGTTTTCGCATCTCATCATCTCGATATCCCATAATACTATCTATACCGGAATAACTGCAAACGAGATTCTCTATCTGCTCTGTCAAAGAGGAAGGGGCATGAACGATTGCAACAATTTCCTCTTCTACTGTTTTGTCGATAATCAGTTTATACTTCATGTTCTCAAATCCTTATTGTTTTTTCATTTGACGCAAAAACAAAATAACAGCCACCATAGTTGTCAATACACAATATAGGATGACCGGAATGGCATGAGACAGCACCGCATCAAAATTGCCATGAAATAAGGCCTTTTCTAACTCTACTGCATGCACAAACGGCAATGCATAGGCTATTTGTTCAAATACTCCTCCTACAAGCGTCAGGTCAAACCAAACACCGGAAAGCCATGCAGAAAGATTGGTCAACAATGCGCCGCAAATACCGCCCACTTGCTTTACGTCAAAAATACTGCCGCACAATAACCCCAATGAGATATTGCACATCGCCATAGGAATAATTCCTACGACAGCATAAAGGATATTGACATGTACTGTCAACCCTAACGGAATGGCTGCTAAATAACAAACCGCCGTTTGAACAAGAGCCATAGGCAAAATAGGCAACAAATAACCTAAAATATAATCAATGCCTGTAAGTGGTGTCGTATATAACCGTTGCAAAAACGCACTTTCCCTGTCTTTTGCTATCAAGGTTGCAGAAAATAAAGTCATAAACGACAAACCAAATATGGTCATGCCGGGAGTTAAGTTGTTGATTTCAAACAAACTTACCGGGATATTAGCCTGTATCGCACTCATAAGTAACAATAACACCAAGGGAAACCCTAACCCAAAGCCAAGATTAATCGGGTCACGTAAAATTTCTTTGGCACAACGTTTGGCAAAAACAAACATTCTCATACCATAGCCTCCTTTACAATGCGAACAAATGCTGTTTCAAAGTCATTGGTTTCCGCTATCTGATTCAATTCTTCTACAGTACCCACTGCAAGCAGATAACCATTCTTCATAATGCCAATACGGTCAGAGAGTGCCTCAGCTTCTTCCATATAGTGCGTGGTAAGAATAATGGTCACTGCTCCTTTCAAAGAACGAATCACATCCCAAAGTTCCTGCCTTGCAATGACATCTAAGCCCAGCGTTGGCTCATCTAAAAACAAAATTTTCGGTTCACTAATCAAGGCCATGACAATACTCACCCGTCTCTGCCATCCACCGGATAAGGTTCCTGCTTTTCTATGCAAAACATCATTTAAATGAAACTGCTCAGAAAGTTCTTGTAGTTTCGCCTTTGTTTTTTCTTTGGAAAATCCATGAATTCCACAAATCAGTTCTAGATTTTCTTTTACAGAAAGGTTCGGAGCCACCGCTGTTTCTTGAGGCGACACCCCAATCAGTCGTTTCACTTGATCAGTTTCCTTTAAGATACTATAGCCACCTACCATCGCATCCCCTTCTGTAGGCTGCGCCAGGCAGGTTAATAGTTTCATCACTGTCGTCTTGCCTGCACCATTTACACCTAACAGAGAAAACAGTTCCCCTGGCTTGATTTCTAAGTCAAGTTTATTAACCGCAGTAACAGTTTTGTATCGTTTGACAAGTCCTGTCGTTTTAATCGCGTACATTTACATCCTCCTCCAATAGTTCTATATGAATGAATACCCATGGCTTATCATAGCAAAGAACCATGAAGAAATGTGGTTTTCTGTCTGTTCGGTTATTTCTGATGTCTTATCGGTTGTAATTCTCTAATTTGCATAAAAAAACACCGCCCCTTTTCAGAGACGGTGTGAAAATGCTGTCTGCAATTTTTATATCAGAAATTATTTTTCTGCGTTTTCTTTTACCATAGCACGTACTTTCAAGGACAGGCCAAACAGGTTGATGAACCCTTCTGCGTCGTGATGGTTGTACAGTTCACCGGTGGTGAAAGAAGCCAGGCTTTCGCTGTACATGCTGTATGGAGAAGTGGTACCTTTTTTGATGATGTTGCCTTTGTACAGTTTCATTTTTACTTCGCCGGTCATTGTCTGTTCGGTGGATTCAATGAATGCCTGCAGTGCTTCTCTTAATGGGGTGAACCATTTGCCTTCGTATACTACATCGGAGTAACGGGTAGCAACGATTTTTTTGAATGCAAAGGTATCACGGTCGGTAATCAGTTCTTCCAGCTGTTTATGAGCTTCCATCAGGATTGTACCGCCAGGAGTTTCATATACACCACGGGATTTCATCCCTACTACACGGTTTTCTACGATATCTACAATACCGATACCATGTTTGCCGCCCAAAGCGTTCAGTTCGGTAATGAGATCAGCCAATTTCATCTGTTTGCCATTCAGAGCAACAGGCACACCTTTTTCGAATGTCAGGCTGATTTCTTCGCCTTCATCCGGTGCATTTTCAGGAGATACGCTCAGTACCAGCACATTGTCAAAGTTTGGTGCCAGTGCAGGGTTTTCCAGTTCCAGACCTTCATGGCTGATGTGCCACAGATTGCGGTCACGGCTATAACTGGTCGCTGTGGAGAATGGCAGAGAAATACCATGAGCTTCGCAGTAAGCAATTTCATCTTCACGAGACTGCATGTTCCACAGTTCATTCATGCGCCAAGGAGCGATAATTTTTAAGTCAGGAGCCAGTGCTTTGATACCCAGTTCAAAACGCACCTGATCGTTGCCTTTCCCGGTAGCACCGTGACAAATAGCCACAGCACCTTCTTTACGTGCTACTTCTACTAATTTTTTTGCAATCAGAGGACGTGCCATAGAGGTACCCAACAGGTATTTATTTTCATATACAGCACCTGCCTGTACACATGGCATGATATATTCTTCGCAGAATTCATCCACTACATCTTCAATATACAATTTGCTTGCGCCGGAATACAGTGCACGTTCTTCCAGACCGTCTAATTCTTCGCCCTGCCCTACGTTTACACAGCAGCAGATTACTTCATAATCAAAATGTTCTTTCAACCATGGAATGATTGTGGTGGTATCCAGACCACCGGAATATGCTAATACAACTTTTTCTTTAGACATTGGTACATTCTCTCCTTGTAAATTTAAGTAGATATTATTTTCATATGAAACATCGGCGCCGGAAAAATGTTGTAGAACAAGGCGGCTTTTAAATTTTTGAGCGACGCGTACCTATCGTACGCAAGGCGAATAAATTAAAAAACAACGCAGTTATACAGCATTTTAACAAGCCGAAAAGTCATTACATAACACTTGCCATAATCGCCTTATGCGCATGCAACCGATTTTCTGCCTCGTCAAATACCACTGACTGTGGGCTTTCGATTACTTCGTCGGTCACTTCCATGCCGCGATATGCAGGTAAGCAGTGCATAAAGATTGCATCCGGTTTGGCCAAAGCCATCATAGCATCATCCACCTGATAGCCGGCAAATGCTTTTTTACGGATTTCTTTTTCTGCTTCCTGACCCATACTAGCCCATGTATCGGTATAAACTACATCTACACCTTTTACCGCTTCTTTTGGATCATGCATCACTGTTACACTGCCGCCGGATTCTGCAGCATAGCCCTGGGCCAATGCTACGATTTCAGGGTTTGGCATATACCCATCCGGACAAGCAACGGTTACATCCATCCCTACTTTGGCACAGCCAATCATCAAAGAATGGGTCATGTTGTTGCCATCGCCTACATATGCAAATTTGATGCCTTCCAGTTTGCCTTTGTGCTCCTGAATGGTAATCAGGTCCGCAATAATCTGTGTTGGATGATAATCATCGGTCAAGCCGTTAATTACCGGAATATCTGCATATTCAGCCAATTCTTCTACATCGGCATGGCTATAGGTACGAATCATGATACCATCCAAATAACGGGACAATACACGCGCAGTATCTTTGATTGGCTCACCACGACCAATTTGCAAATCGTTGGTGCTTAAGAATAATGCGGAACCGCCTAACTGGTACATCCCAACTTCGAAAGATACGCGGGTACGAGTAGAGGATTTCTGAAAAATCATCCCTAATGTTTTCCCTGCTAAAATCGGTGTGGGAATACCGGCTTTCTGTTTGGCTTTTAAGTCAATCCCCAGGTTCACCATTTCCTCGATTTCCTGACGAGTAAAATCTTTTAATGTTAAAAAGTCTCTGCCTTTTAAACTCACGTTGTTCACGCTCCTCATATTGCTCTGTATATCATTGAATAATAATACAACAAAAAGTATAAAAATTCAATAATAAAATATCCAAAAGATACTAAAAATTTTCTATATTTTATGCAATATCCGTACGGTATTTATCATAACAGAAAAACCGCCGCAGTGCAATCACTACGACGGTTTTCTGTATATGTTTCATTCCAATAGTTTTCTTACAAGTCTATACGATTCTTATTTTGCTGTTCTTTCACGTTCTAATACGATCTGTGCAATATTTACAGCATGGTCACCGATACGCTCTAAGTTGGACAGCATATCCAGATATACCGCACCTGCAGTTGCATTACATGCACCGGCATTCAGACGAGCAATATGACCTTTGCGCAGAGTTGCTTCCATACGGTCTACTTCATCGTCGGTATCAATTACTTCACGAGCCAAGAGTGCATTGTTGTTGCGCAAAGCCAGTAAACTGTCGGACAGCGCTTTCTGTACAGCTTCCATCATTTCGCGTAAGCCGTCGTTTGCCACGTCAGAAATTTCAATATTGTTTTCCATGCAGTAATCGGTCAATTCTACCAAGTTTTCAGCATGGTCACCAATACGTTCTAAGTCGCCCACTGCCTGCAGAATGGTATGACTGCGTTCAGACAGTACACGGTCTAAATCGTGGTTTTGTGTTACTTCCACTACATAATTGGTAATGGCCTGTTCCAGCATGTCCACAGTTTCTTCACGGCGTAATGCCTCTGTTTTGTCATCCTGACCGCGCAGCAGATAATAGTCAATGGCATATTCCAAAGCGTCGCTTGCCATATGACCCATGTGCAGCAATTCACGGCTGGCACTGGATAATGCCATAGGTGCACTGCTCATCAAGCGACGTTCCAGATATTTTGGCTGTACATTCCAGTCGAAGTGTTCTTCTTTGTCCGGAATCAGTTTACATACCAGCTTGTCCAAAACGCCTACAAACGGCAAGAACAGCAATGTGTTTGTAATGTTAAACATACCGTGGGTAAATGCCACCTGCATTTTCACATTCATCAAATCCCAGCCGCCTACAAAACCGGCCACCAACTCCAGCATAAACGGGAAGATGCCGAAAATAAACAACGGCAGGAAAATAACAGTCCCTAATGTATTAAACAATAAGTTAATAAAGGATGTACGTTTCGCATTTAAGGTTGTGCCCAAACCTGCCAACAACGCTGTGACAGTGGTACCGATGTTACTACCAAAGAGCATTGGCACTACCTGATTGTATGTCATAACACCCTGATAAGCCAATTCCTGCATAATCCCGATAAAAGCACTACTACTCTGGATGGCTGCAGTCAGTAACGCACCAACCCCAACGCCCAGGAAAATATTGTTTTCAACGGTCAGCATTAAGTTGGTGAACTGTGGGAAATTAGCCAAAGGTTTGAGACCTTGACCCATAACATCCATCCCGTAGAACAGCAAACCAAACCCTAAAATAACAGTCCCTAAGTGTGTCAATTTTTCTTTTTTGCAGAAGAACAAAATGAACGCACCTACGAATACAATCGGCAAGGAATAATCGGACAATTTAAAACCGATTAAGAAAGCAGTTACGGTAGTACCGATATTTGCACCCATAATTACGCCGATTGCCTGGCGTAATGTCATCAATCTCGCATTTACCAGACCGATAGCTAATACAGTGGTCGCCGCGCTACTCTGAATCAAACCTGTTACCAAGGTACCGGTCAAGACACCACGGATTGGTGTTTTGGTGCCGGCTTCTAAAATATCACGCAACTTGTCACCGGCCAAAGCCTGTAACCCGTCGGACATACATTTCATGGAGAATAAGAACATCCCCAAGCCACCAAGACAATAAAATAACAGTTCCATTAGGTTTCCCCCATACTACAGATTCTACATATTAGTCTACAAAGTCAAATTCTACATCCTTGATGCGTACAGTGTCACCATCTTGACAGCCTTGTTCACGCAATGCTTTTACTACGCCCATAGCTTCTACAATCTGCAGGAAACGAGATACCGCATCTTCGTTTACAAAGTTGGTACGTCTCCACTGACGTTCAATTTCAGGGCCGCTTACCACAAATACGCCAAACTCATCCTGCTCAATGACAAATTTCACTTCATCTTCTACCGCTTTTGTCACTTTTACTTCTTCGGTAGGGGTCACTTCTTCTACTTCCAGCTCGGTCTGTTCTACCAATTCCATCAGACGATATACCAATGGT
>JAFNVD010000222.1 GCA_017383785.1 Peptococcaceae bacterium
AAATATCCGGAGCAATATGATGAATTAACACAGAAATATGTTGCGTTCGTAAAAGACTTCCACCAGCAGAGAATGCCGCAAGATACATTTTACAGCATTCAATCACTTTTACACAGTCGTGCGGATGGTTTAAACGAATGGTGTACACAGGAAGAAATTACTCTCTTACACCGTTTAATCGATTGCATGCCTGAAAGTGTTTCTCCAATTCATGGGGATTTGCATCCGGGGAATATTATGATGCAAGATGGAGAACTCATGATTATTGATATGACCGAAATGACTACCGGACCTGCCATTTATGATATTATCAATGTATATCGCGATATTGTTGCCGCGCCTCGTTTGTCTCCAAAAAGCATTGAAGATTCTATGGGTCTTCCTGCAGAAACCATCAAAAAAATCGGCGATGATTTCTTTGCGCTTTACACCGGCTTGGATGATCCGGAATTATTGAACGAGTATTATGAAAAACAAGAATTGCTCTATGCATTTAATGTTTGCTTAACAGTTGGCATCGGGCCTGAAAAAATTAGAAACAATGCATCGAAAATTTTAGATAGACAGCTGCGCAAAACCGTGATTCCAAATGAAGCAACGCTACGTGAATTACTGCAAAATTTATAATCTAATCTTATAAATTTAGATTATAAAAGAGTGGTAAAAATATAAAAGGAGATTGAACATGATAAAAGATAGAACAACACAGTTAATTTACCAAACCATTTATTGTACCCTAGGGGTTGTGGCGTGCGTTGCCAGTTTAGGGATTTTTGACAACATCAACTTGATTCGTTGGGACTTCTATGTGCATTTTACCAACATCAGCAATTACTTTTGCCTTTGCATTATGTTTGCTGCACTGGTGCAGACAATCAAGAAACAAGAAGACAGCTATGTGACAGCTGTGCCGATGTTAAAGTTTATTGGCATGCTGGGGATTTTATTGACCTTTTTTGTATTTAATCTGCTGCTTGCAGGGGCAGAAGGCCGTGATCCACAGGCCAACTGGCGTATCGGCAGTATTTTAGCCCATGTAATCTTGCCGATTCTGTATACAGCCGACTGGTTTTTGTTTTATGAACGTAAACAGTGTAAGTGGTATTATCCAATTGCTTCTGCAGCGTTCCCGCTTACTTATGCAGTATTTTTGCTGATTCATGCAGTGATTCGGAAGTTTGATACTTCTATCTTGATTCCAAGTACCACCACTCCGTTGATTTACCCATATTTCTTTGTGAACCTTGAAACCCAAGGCGTTTCCGGGGTGCTTATGTGGGTTGGGATTCTGGCTGTGGCCTTTATCGTAGTTGGGTATTTGTTCTATGGCTTGGACAGACTTGGGAAAAAAGGTGCCCGTCATTAGGCGGATAAGGAATGGGATTTATGGTTTTGTATAAATTGGAGGTTACAATATGGATGAATTGGTAAGAAAAATTGAGGTGCCGTTGGCGAGAAATGCTATACAAAAAGCGGGGCTGTATCTTGTACCGAAAGAACGGCTGGGCGAATTGGCAGAAGTTGCTATGGATGCTTATCTGGACTATCCGCTGCACAACTGGTTTTGTGGTGGAAAATATGATGAGGAAACATCACGCCTGCTTATGGAAGTTTCTTTGAAAACCATGACAGAAGATGCGGTAATTTATGCAGATAGTGAAGAACTGAACGGTTTTGCTGCTTGGCTTCCTTTGGGATTTACCGGAAATAAAACACTTCCTTTCATGATGAACGGCGGGGTCAAGCTGATTCTGCATGCAGGGCCGAGTATTATCGGTAAATTGCTGACTTATGAAAATTTAGCCATGAAACTGAAAGAAACTTATACCAATCATGTAGATTGGTATTTATACAACCTTTCCGTTTCTCGCAAGGCACAGGGGAAAGGGATTGCATCTAAATTAATGCGCCCGATGTTACAGTTTTGCGACATGGAAAATATGGTGTGCTATCTGGAAACCAACAAAGAGAGCAATGTTTCCCTTTATCAGCATTATGGTTTTCAACTGGCAGAGCAGAAACTGATACCGAAAAGTAATGTGATGCACTATGCTATGACAAGAAGTCCAAAACCACTGGAATAATAGCGTGTCAGGTTGCTCATGTGTATTCATAGAGGAGGATGGAATGATGACAAATGCAAAAGAAATCAATTATAAAGAAATAGTAAATCCTACTTTTACAACAGGGCAGGCGACGCTGGAAATGCTGGCAGCTGCCGGCAATCCGGATGCCATTACTTATAAAGAACTGCTTTCTATTTCTAATTCCAAAGAGAAAATTGGCAATGGTGCCAATGCGGGGAATTCGATTTTTAGCCCGGAAGAAGGGCGTGCTTTGATGATGGGGGTAACTTTAGGCATTGAAGCAAGATATGCCGCAGTATCCAGATTACTGAAAGAATCGGGATATCAGAGTATGTTGGATATTGCATCCGGCTATACCCCTCGAGCACTGATGTGTCAAAAAGAAGGAATTGATTATGTTGGATTTGATGTTCCTGCAGTGGTAGATCGTATGGCACCTCTTGCGGAA
>JAFNVD010000223.1 GCA_017383785.1 Peptococcaceae bacterium
TACGGCGGAACATTTCTGCTACTACCGGTGTAAACTGGGCTTCAAATGGCGGATGCTTTTCTACATCGGTCATAAATTTTCCCAAACGCACCAACGGTGTATTTTTGCCCGGCGCACTGGCATGGCCCCCATTGCCTCTGGCAATAAATTTCACATCCCCATAGCCTTTTTCTACGATCCCAATCATAGCATAGGTGCCTTTGACTCCGGCAATCGGTTCTTCAATAATCATACCGCCTTCGTCCAGCACCAGACGCAAACGAACATTTTGTTCTTCTAAATACTGTACTGTGCTTGGAGCACCGTCGCCGCTCCATTCTTCCGTACAGCTAGACGCAATATACACGTCACAATTTGGCACATAGCCACCGGCTATCAGCTCTTCTACTGCTTCAAAAATGCAGAACAGACTTGCTTTGGTATCTACGGTGCCACGACCCCATACACGGCCTTTTTCATCAATATCACCGCTGAACGGCTCATGTTCCCAAATGCCGTTGCCTTCTACCACGTCTAAATGGCTCATCAAAAGGATTGGTTCCCCTTCGCCGTTCCCCTGCCATTTGTACAGCAAACTGCCATTGAAATTGTGTTTTTCACAGGTGTCATGTACATGAGGAAACAACTCTTCCAGCACCGCATGAAATGCTTCGAATTTGCTTCTATCTTCCTGATTACGACTAGAAATCGTTTCTTTTTGTACCATTTGCGATAATACTTTCCCATATTGCTCTGCACGAGCACTGTCATCCAATACCACTTTGGCATCCTTGGCAGAAGTAGGCGCCAGCAAGGCTGTTTTGATCACCAATACCAGCAGCAAAGCAAGGATCGCTGCAACAAACCCAACAACAATATTCATAGGTTCCGCCTCCTTACAGTTTTCCTTTTTTGAATAATACATAACCGATTGCCAATGCCAGCCCACCGCTTGGAATCAACAACAAACTGGTCTGACTAATGGCTGCCGGTACAAAAATGCACAACAAGCTCATCAATGCCAATGGCACTACGGCAATTTTTGGGCTCTGCAGGAAATATTTCAGCCCCAATGCACCAAACAAAGCCGGCACTACATTGTTGAACGCAGGCAATAATGCCTCTGCTTGCAATACAGGCTGTAATGGTACCAGCATAATGACACCGGCAATAATCACCAAAGTCGTGGTAATGGCACTGACCGCCACGCTGATGGTGGATACAATCTCATGCTCCGGTGTACCCGGCTCTGTTTTGGCAATATCTTTCGCATTCATTACACAAGGAATTTTCATATTGGTCACATTACCGGTGATGAAGGACAAATAGCTGCCGCCTACCCCCAGCATTGGTGTGTATACCAAAAACTCAACAATAGCTACCGGGATATAAATAAGCCCTACCGTAGCAAACCCGCGCAAAAAGCCCGACATACTCGGCATAACACCATTCACTGCCCCTACGATAAAAGGGATACTTATCAGCATGATCATTGCTGCAATTAAGGTAAATCGGCCAATTCGATGCAGGCCGTTATTAAACTCTTCAAAAAATTCTTTTTTCTCTTTTTCTGATACACTGTTATTTGTATAGTTACTCACAAGCCTGCCCTCCTACATCACCATATTTACCAGCACTGCCGCAGTCATAGCCACCAGCATACTGGCTGCCAAACTGAAGTTTTCCAGTACCAAATAGTTTTTCTTTTGAATCAAGAACTCAAACACTGCCATACAGAGCGCTGCTACCCCTGCTACAAACAATGGCATCAAATCTGCCCCGCCGCTTGGCATAGCTTTCCCCACATAGGAGCCAATATATGCCGCACACAGCCCCACAAACATAGCGGTAGTGGCATAAGTCCCAAAAGAACGATCTTTTTCGTCTGCAGAGAAATCATCTGAGATATCATCAATAAAATCTTCAATGAAATCATCCTGTTCTGCTTGTTTTACTTGTTTTACTTGTTTTACTTGTTTTGCTTCTTCTACTTGTTTTTCTTTTTTGCCCTTACCCTGCAGTTTGTTCATATATTTTTTCAAGAAGAAAATACAACATACCACGCCACCCAAAATACCGATGGTCATTACCAAGGCAATGGTCACAAATGCACCGATATTGAGTTCCGCCAGATTCAGCCCGGATAAACCTACCCCTTGGGCCGCAATATCTGCTACGTTCAATTCATACTGCAATGCCCCAATGACAGACAAACGCAGCCAAGACAACGGCACACCCAAAGTACCGCTCAATGCAATCACACCTAATAAAATACTGATGGATGGCAATAACGTAAATGTCATACTGGACGTAATGACTTTCTTTAACGCCTTTTCCTCCATGCCAATGGCAACACCGGCACGATAGCTTTTCACACAAAACACCAGACACATGGCCATAATAAAGGTCAACACCACGGCTACAATACCATAAAAATAACCGGCATTGACACTACTCAAATAGCTGTTCATATTCAACGAATCCTCCCAAACAATAATGCTCTCATTTTACCACGGAACATGATACAAAGCAAACCATAAAAAATACGGCGAAGAGTCCTCCGCCGTATTAGATGCATTCTCAATTTGCAGTTGTACAAACTTATACGAGCACAATGATTAGCTCAACAGCGCATCTACTGCTGCGCCGATTACTTTACCGTCTGCTTTGCCTTTCAGCTCAGCCATAACAGTTTTCATAATCATGCCTTTATTTTTTACGATTGGTTCCAAACCTGCTGCTGCAATCAGTTCGGATACTTTGGCTGCTACTTCTTCAGCACTCATCTGTTTTGGCAGATAGCTTTCCAGAATTGCAATTTCAGCCTGCAGTTCTGCTACTTTATCTTCTCTGCCCTGGCTCATATCCAGAGCTTCTTTTTCCTGTTTCAGTTCTTTAGAGATAACGTCTAAGCATTCCTGCTCGGTCAGTTCACGACCCAGTTCTTTCTGTTTGTAAGTAATGCCGGAGAGCAGCATGGTAATTACTTTATTTTTTACAGTATCTTTTGTTTTCAGTGCATTCATTTTATCTGCACGCAATCTTGCAGTATACATAATTGGATTCCCTCTTTCCCATTGATTTGAAGCGTATAATATTATATCAGATTTTCTCTGCCGTTTCAACCAAAAGCATACGGATACTGCAGTTATTAATCATAATCTTTATGAAAAATCAATCATTCTGCTAAAAACACATGGGTCGCCTATCCTTATTTATCCTGCATGCTGTCCTGCAGCACCTGTACCATTTGCTCTGCCAGGTTTTCTTTTTGCGCCTCTTTTTTGTGACCGGCCAATTTCTCCACCATTTGCGGCACTTCATCAATGAGGCGATCATAAATAGCATTGTGGTCTACTACTTGGAAACGAATATCGCTGTCACCCACCAGCAAAAACCCTACCGGCTGTACCGATACTCCGGCACCTGCCCCGCCGCCAAAAGGCGGATGCTGGGCACCATCGGCATCCTGCTTGTCCCACACCATATGGGTACCGCCTGATGCAAAGCCGCAGCACATTTTAGATACCGGGATAATCACCGTACCGCCCGGTGTCTCCACCGCATCGCCAATGATGGTATTGACCTCTACCATGCTTTTAATATTCTCCATTGCTGTTTCCATCAGCCCGCCTACACAATCCTGTTTCATATTCTTTCTGCTCCTTTCCATATTGCTCCGCCACAAATCCTATGCCAAGTCGGAACAACGATAACATGATGCCTATAAGATGTGCTATTTTCACAGAAATTATGCCATGCACTGCAATCTCTTTGCTATTTTGCTGAAAATCCGGCTCATATATAATCTTACTCTTTTCCAGCCAATGCTGTGGCAAGGCAGCAACCATTGCCCAGAATATACCGTAACTATAAGCTGTCATATCTGCCCGTGACCAGCCTAGCCGACAGTATAAATCCAGCCGTTCTAATACAATACGCTTCGCAATACTCTGCAATGCTTGATACGCAAAAACAAAAGCCCTGCTCCAATCCACCTCTATCGAGTTATGCCGCACAAACTGATTTGACCATGCCCGGCCGCCTGAACCCTTGATAGGAAACCGCCACCATAAAAACCGGATGGTACAGACAACACTCCACTCTTTCTGATAAGTACTATCAAATTGAAACTGTATAGGCAAACAGAGCACTATTACTAAAAACAAAATAACACCAAAAAGTACACCAATACCGAGAGACATACAATCACCTCTCCTGTAGTCTTGTATGATTAACGGAAATATATACCTAAAAATTTGCAGACCGACTGATGACAAA
>JAFNVD010000005.1 GCA_017383785.1 Peptococcaceae bacterium
GTACCATCCCCGCTGCCGGCCCTCCGGTACGTTCTGCTTTTTCCAGTGCAGCCGATACTGCCGGACAAATATCCTGCGTTGTATTGGACTGGTTCATCAAAAGTTTCAGCTTATTAATTTCGTTTTCATCGCCCTGCCCACGCATTTTTTTCACACCGGCAGCATAATAGCGACGCAAAATTTCCATACGGGAAGCTTCACAACATACAGCATCATCTACAATGCAATTGCCCGCCATATTTACGCCCATATCGGTTGGGGATTTATATGGAGATTCACCCTGTATACGTTCAAAAATCGCATTTAATACAGGGAAAATTTCCACGTCACGGTTATAGTTTACCGCTGTCTCGCCGTAAGCTTCTAAATGGAATGGGTCAATCATATTCACATCGTTCAAATCAGCGGTCGCAGCTTCGTAGGCCAGATTTACCGGATGTTTTAATGGCAGATTCCATACCGGGAATGTTTCAAATTTGGCATAACCGGCTGTCACTCCACGTTTGTGATCATGATACAACTGGCTCAAGCAAGTAGCCATTTTGCCACTGCCCGGCCCCGGTGCTGTCACTACAATCAAAGAACGGGTGGTTTCGATATAATCATTTTTGCCAAGCCCTTCTTCGCTTACCACAGCTGCTACGTCGGATGGGTATCCTGCAATCGGATAATGGCAATAGCTGCGAATACCAAATGCATCTAAGCGTTTCAAAAATGCCTGTGCAGAAGCTTGGCCGGTATACTGGGTGAGTACTACACTGCCTACATACAGTTCTAACTCACGGAAGGTATCCATCAAACGCAATACTTCATCATCATAAGTAATGCCCAAATCACCGCGCATTTTATTGGCCTCAATGTCACCGGCATTAATGGTAATGACAATTTCCACATCTTCTTTTAACTGCTGCAGCATACGAATTTTGCTATCAGGCTCAAACCCCGGCAATACACGGGATGCATGAAAATCGTCAAAAAGTTTTCCGCCAAACTCTAAATACAATTTGCCGCCGAATTGTGCAATGCGTTTACGAATCTGCTCTGACTGCGTTGTCAGATATTTTTGATTGTCAAAACCAACTGCATTCATAAATGAATCCTCCTGCATATCATATTCTATATTATGTTTCATGTATTGATTCGTTATTGTTTTGTTTATCTTTCTTACTATCATTATGTACCGTCACAGTTATTTTATCATGACAATTTAGTATATCACATTTCCGTGCAATCGAAAACCCACTGATGAAAAAAATACTGCTTCGAAATACAATTATTTTTCATGGAGTGATCTTTATGCAATATCCGTATATAATAGTGTCTTTAAAAAAGAAAACGTTAACACTGTTTCGTTCTGCAAAAGACCATCGAGTTTTTCCTATCGCTATCGGCAAACAAGCTACCCCTACCCCCCAAGGCACCTGGTATATTCAAAACAAAAAAATATTAACCGATGACAGTCCTTTTGGCTCTCATTGGCTTGGGCTCAATCTTCCCGGCTACGGGATTCATGGCACCAATCAGCCGAGTTCCATTGGGGAATCTATATCCGGTGGATGTATTCGTATGTACAACGATGATATCCAATGGCTCTTTCTGCAAATATATATCGGTACCCCTGTCACTATTATAGAATAATATCACATAAAACTTAACATAAAATGACTACCCGCTACACACACTAATGGCAGGAGTGATCGGTATGAAAAAATATTTATTGTCAAAACAATACAGCAAAGAGCTCCTTATCAGTATCCTGCTAGGAGGATTGCTGGGACTCAGTCTATTAAATCTACCGGCCCAAGCACAAAGCGGTACATACAGCAATAACGATGTTACTGTACTGGCCAAAATGATTCATGGAGAAGCAAGGGGCGAATCTTATATTGGTAAAGTAGCGGTCGGAGCTGTAATACTAAACCGTGTGGAGGACAAAAAATTTCCGGGCAGTGTGTATGGCGTGTGTTTTCAGCCGGGGGCTTTTGACGCAGTGCGTGATGGGCAATATTATATGGAACCAAACCAGGAATCTATCAACGCTGCCAAAGCTGCTTTAGGAGGCTGGGACCCTACCTACGGAGCACTATACTATTGGAATCCGGATACTGCTACAAGCAAATGGATTTGGTCTAGAAAAGTGCTTACGCAAATTGGGAAGCATGTATTTGGCATATAAAACAGGAGTAGAACATTCTATGAAAACAAATATGACACTTCAAAAGGTTAGATTGCAATCTTTCGTGATTATCTTATTGGCAACACTTTTAGTTACATCCAATGGCTTAACTATATATCACCTTCAGCAAATAAAACAGACACAAGTAAAGTCCTTATATCAGGCAGAAGCTATGTATCAACGTGTTTTAGGAGAGCTGTGCTCCTCCGTACAAATCATACATCATCAACTTGCACAGCTGCTCGTAACTTCAAGCAAAGAGCAAATGCTATATGGCCTGTCCAATCTGTGGCGTGAAGTATATGCCGCAATCCAATCGTTGGGTACATTACCTATCGCTATGCATCAATTGGAGCAAACAGACCTTTTACTGCATGACATGGCTGAGTACAGCTATCATTTAATGAAAAAAAATATGTTACCACAGCATGCCTTGTCTGCAACCGATTGGACACATTTAGAAGATTTCTATCATCGTACAGAAGTGGTTCAACAAGAGCTAGAACAACTAGAGACCGCCGTATTATCGAATAATTTTTTTCTTACTTCTATTTCACTAGACGATGAAAGCAATCCGCTGCATACAGCATTTCAGAATATCGAAACTCATGTTCGTGCGTTTCCTACTATTGAATTTGAAGAAGGGGTTCGCAAAATTGCGCCGGAATCACGGCCAATTTCAGGAACATATATTAGTGAAACGGATGCACTTAATAACGCAAATATGTTTTTGCAAACATTAGCAGCAATGCAGCCCAATATTGCTTCTGTCCAACATACACAAGGAGATATTGCATTTATAATAGATAATGCAACTATTCCAGTCTATGGAGTTCAATTTGGAGAACATTATTATGTAGAAGTGAGTCAAATCGGTGGTCATGTACTGCAATATTATTATACCCGTGAGCTGAGCCAAGCCGTTCTCACTTTAGACGATGCAAAAATTCAAGCTTATAATATTTTACATACATTGCATCTGCCTAACATGGTATGTGTAGAGCAAAAAGCAGATAACAATACCGCAAGTTTCGTATTTGTTCCACTGCAAGAAAATGTGTATCTATATCCGGATATGATTAAGATGCAACTTGCTCTAGATGACGGAACATTACTTAACTTTGACCAAACCCATTATCAAACAAATCATTATAATAGAACATTGCAACATCCTTCATTAACAAAGCAAGAAATACGAGAAAGTCGCAACCCCAATTTTCAAACAGAAAGTATACATTTAGCATTGATATCGGACTTGTATAGCAGTCGTGAATTGCTCACATACGAACTGCGAGGTACCATTGCCGGTGAATCTTTTGCCATTTTTATCGATGCCCATACCGGAGAAGAATTGCGTATCATACACCTGTGACAATTCCCTCATATTCATTTATCAATGCGCATTAAATTATTTTATTTTGAAACGACAAATCTCTGCTTATAAATTCCGCTCAAATATATTATAATATATTATAGAACTCAATAAGAAATATAATACGACACACTAAACAATATACCATTTATACGAAAGAAGGAAGGGATTGCAGTGTTTCAGAAAGGTGATTACATTATTTATCGCAATACAGGGGTATGCCAGGTATCTGAAATTGGCGTACCGGAAAATTTCCCTATTACAGAAGGCAAACTGTATTATTTTCTGGTTCCAATGCGTGGTTCCGGTACTATTTATATTCCAACCGATTCTCCCGTTTTCATGCGTGCGGTAATAACACCGGAACAAGCCGATACATTGATTTTATCGATTCCTTCTCTACCTGAACTGCCGCCTCAGTATAAAGATCAAAAAGCGCTGGTTGGTGCATATAAAGCATTGGTACAGACTCACGATTGTACCACTTTGCTACAGCTTATCAAGAGCATTCGCAAAAAAGACTCGGAACTCACACAAAAAGGAAAGCATTTAGGGAAAATCGATATTCAATACAAAAAACAAGCAGAACAGATGCTGTGTGAAGAATTTTCTATTGCTTTGAGTATTCCGTTGGACGAGATTCCAACTTATATTCAAAAACGAGTAGAAATTACTGCGTAAAAATAAAAAAGACGAAACCAACTATTTTTAATTTGTTGGATTTCGTCTTTTATTTATTTATTCTCCAAATTTA
>JAFNVD010000028.1 GCA_017383785.1 Peptococcaceae bacterium
AACAAATTGCCAAAATCTCGTATGCAGCGTGACTTGTCTGACTCTTCCAGTCAAAGAAACTTGGGGCTGGCATTTGGCTATTCCTTGCAGGCCATCAGCGAAACCAAAAATGGTTTGGCAAAATGCGTGGTAAACTATGATAAACTGGCAAGTGACTTGAATGAAAAATGGGAGGTATTGGCTGAGCCAATTCAGACCATGCTGCGTAAATATGGTGTGCCTGATGCATACGATACATTAAAAGCGTTGACACGGGGTAAAAATATCTCCAGAGAAGATATTCTGAAATTTGCTGAAAGTCTGGATATGCTTTCCGAAGAAGATAGACAGACACTGGTGAATATGACACCGGCAAGTTATATCGGCAAGGCAGCAGCGCTGGCAACATTGGAATTATAGGAGGCATATAGTATGAGTGGTTTTTTCGGCATTGCAGCCAAAGAAGATTGCGTAACTGAATTATTTTATGGCGTTGACTATCATTCCCATTTGGGTACCAAACGCGGCGGTATGACTGTGTATGGAGAAAAAGGTTTCGATAATGCCATTCACAATATTTCCAATGCACCATTCCGTACCAAATTCGAATTGGAAGCCGATAATATGAAAGGCAACATTGGGATTGGTGTAATTTCCGATTACGAACCGCAGCCATGGGTATTACAATCCCATTTGGGCAGTTTTGCCATTGCTACGGTTGGCGTAATTAACAACGTAAAAGAACTGTTAGATATTTTATATGCAGACGGTGCCGTACATTTTCAAGAAATGAAAGGCGGCGAAGTCAATGCCACAGAATTGATTGGGGCACTGATTTGCAAAAAATCCAGTATTGTAGAAGGTATTCGCTATGTACAAGGACTGGTAGATGGCTCTATGTCCATTTTGGTGATGACCAAAGACGGGATTTATGCAGCCAGAGACCGCATGGGGCGCACCCCTGTTATCGTAGGGCATAAAGAAGGTTCTTTCTGCGTAGCATCGGAAAGCTTTGCTTATATGAATTTAGGCTATACCGATTATCATGAATTAGGGCCTGCTGAAATATATTATTTTACTGCCGATGAAGGTAAAACCGTAGGTGAACCGCAGGAAGAAATGAAAATGTGTACCTTTATGTGGGTATATTATGGCTATCCAACGGCAAGCTATGAAGGCGTAGGCGTAGAGGAAATGCGTTGCAATTGCGGTAGTATGATGGCTATTCGTGATAATCTGCAGGTAGAGGTAGATTTGGTAGCAGGTGTGCCGGACTCCGGTTTAGCATATGCTATTGGTTATGCAAACGAAACCATGATTCCATATGCGCGTCCATTTATCAAATATACACCGACCTGGTCTCGTTCCTTTATGCCAACCAATCAGAAACAGCGTAATCTGGTTGCCCATATGAAACTGATTCCGGTATATGAATACATCAAAGACAAGAGTTTACTCTTAATCGATGACTCTATCGTACGTGGTACACAGAGTAAAGAAACTGCAGAATTCTTGTATCAGCATGGTGCAAGAGAAGTGCATATGCGTTCCGCATGCCCTCCGCTGATGCACGTGTGCAAATATCTGAACTTCTCTCGTTCTCGTTCTGAAATGGACTTAATTACTCGTAGAACCATTGCAGAACTGGAAGGTACCGATAAAATTACACCTGAGTTAATTGAAATTTATAGCAATCCGGATAGTGAACAGTATAAACGTATGGTAAAAACCATCGGGGATAAACTGTCTTTCACTTCCTTGGATTTCCTGCGTTTGGATGACTTAATCAAATCTATCGGCATTGATCCATCCAAGCTGTGCACATACTGCTGGAACGGGAAAGAATAAATCTTATAACGATGTGTCGAAGCTCCTATCTGTCAAGTGATAGGAGCTTTTTTCGTCTCGATAAATAATTCTGATAGACATGTGTATAATTTTGTCCGTCAGTGGTGTAATTCCCATTGACAAATGTCCAAAATAGGACTACAATGTATTGCAGGTAAAGAATATCATCCGTCGGGAGTGAACAGTTATGGCTGAAACAATGAAAGGGAAAGGCAAATTTTATATTTTAGATGAGAGCATTATACCGGAAGCAATTTTAAAAACTGCACAGGTAAAAGAGCATTTAGCAAAGCATAGAAATATGACTGTGAATGAAGCTGTAGAAGAAATTGGATTGAGTCGCAGTGCGTTTTATAAATATCGTGACGGTGTATTTCCATTTTACGAAGCAACTAGAGCAAAAATTATTACATTGCAGATTTCTATGGACAATGTAACAGGGATGCTGTCCAATTGTATCAATACTATTGCAAAAGCAAATGCAAATATTTTGACGATTAATCAGGGGATTCCGATTCAGAATGTTGCAATTGCTACAATTGCATTTGATACTGCGGAACTGAGTGAAGATTTAGAAGAAATTATCAATCGCATTGAGCAGCAGTCCGGTGTTTTACATGTAGAGATTGTAGGGCAGAACTAATAATCAAAATAGAATCACGATTGTGTTACAGGAGGAAACAGCATGAGCGATAAAGTAATCAAAGTAGGGCTGATGGGGCTTGGTACAGTAGGTACCGGTGTATACAAAGTAATGGAAAATCAGAGAAGTGAATTTCCTTACAAAATCGGTACAAATATGGAAATTACTAAAATTCTGGTGCGTGAAAATGCTATCGAAGATGCCAAGTCACGTGTACGCAGTGACATTCAGGTAGTTGGTAACTATGAAGATATCGTAAATGACCCTGAAATTGATATCGTTGTAGAAGTAATGGGCGGTATTGATTTTGCTAAAAAATGCATTTTGGCATGTTTAAATGCAGGAAAAAGTGTAGTAACTGCTAATAAAGATTTGGTAGCGGTACATGGTAGAGAATTGCTGGATGCGGCTGCTGCTAACGGATGTGACTTTTTATTTGAAGCATCTGTAGCCGGGGCGATTCCAATTATTCGTCCATTGAAACAGTGCCTGGCTGCTAATAACATTAGCGAAGTGATGGGCATTGTAAATGGTACTACCAATTACATTTTGACCAAAATGACACTGGAAGGGATGTCTTTCCAAGAAGCATTGGCGAAAGCTACTGAGTTAGGGTATGCGGAAGCGGATCCTACAGCCGATATCGAGGGCTTGGATGCTGCTCGTAAAGTAGCTATTATGGGTTCTATTGCTTTTAATTCTCGTGTAGTATTAGATGATGTATATGTAGAAGGGATTACCAAACTGACTGCAGAGGATATTTCTTATGCGACAGAGATGGGCTATACCATCAAACTGTTAGGCGTAGCACGTCATGCAGAAGGCGATGGTATTGAAGTGCGTGTACACCCAATGCTGATTCCTAGCAGTCATCCATTGGCAACTGTAAATGATTCTTTCAATGCAGTGTTTGTACATGGCGATGCTGTGGATGATGTTATGTTCTATGGTCGCGGTGCCGGTGAAATGCCAACAGCAAGTGCTGTTGTAGGGGATATTATGGATATCGCACGTAATATGCAGTATAACTGCAAAGGCAGAATTCATTGCAGCTGTTATAAAGAAATCCCAATCAAAGCGATTGATGAGTGCAGAAGCAGCTATTTCATTCGTATGCAGGCAATGAACCGTCCGGGCGTACTGGCAGCGATTTCCGGCGTATTTGGTGAAAATAACGTAAGTATTGCGCAGTTTATTCAGAAAAACGCAATGGATGAAGAAGCGGAAATGGTATTGATTACTGAAAATGTATTGGAAAAAGATTTCCGCAAAGCAGTAGATGCGTTGAGAGAAATGCCAATTTTAAAAGAAATTTCTGCGATTATTCGCGTATATTCTGCATAGTATAAAAGGGGCGGTTATTGTGAAACGCATGCGTATTCCGGCGACCACTGCCAATATGGGGCCGGGGTTTGACTGTATCGGTATGGCATTTGATATGTATAATTACATTGATTTTGAGCCTGTGGATGCAGAAGACTATTGTGAACTGACCTCCGGTGGAGATGCAGGACACATCGATTTGAGTAAAGATAATTTAATCTATCAAGCATATGCGGCAGTGTTTGCATATCTTAAAAAGCCTGTAATGGGTATCAAAATGCACTTCGAAAATAATGTGCCTTATTCCAGAGGATTGGGCAGCAGCTCAGCGGCACTCATTGGTGGTGTGAAAGTAGCCAATGAAGTGTTGGGCAATCCTTTGAGTGACACAGAGCTGTTAAATGTAGCATTGCAATTTGAAGGTCATCCGGATAATATTGCCCCTGCTTTGCTAGGTGGTGTGGTAATTAGCGGTTTGGATGAAAATGGCGATGTGTTTTACAGCAAAATTACACCGCCTGCAAATCTCTATTGCACAGTCATTATTCCTGACTATCCGCTAGCTACCAAAAAAGCCAGAGAGGTATTGCCACAGCAGTTTAGCATGAAAGATGCAGTATATAATGTAGGTCGTATGGCAATGCTGATTGATGCCATGCATACCGGCAATTTGGAACAGCTGTCTTTGGCTATGAATGATAAATTGCATCAGCCATATCGTATGTCCTTGATTAAAGGTATGGATGAAATTATTCCGGCTGCAAAGGCATTGGGCGCATTAAATGTTACCATTAGCGGTGCAGGTCCAACAATTTTGATTGTAAGCGACGGCGAAAAAGATTTTACATCCTTGCAGGAGATTTTAGCAAAATATGATGTAACAGCTAAGATTACAGCATTGCATCCTGTAAATGAAGGCGCAGCGCTTGTATAAACATGTTGAGTAAAAGTTTTTCATAAGAATGAATTTGATTGTAAGACAGGGGATGAAAGAATGGCACTGATTGTACAAAAATACGGCGGAACCTCTGTAAAAACAGTGGAACGCGTAAAACATGTAGCCAAACATATTGAAAGTTTTCGCAACCAAGGGCACGATTTGATTATTACCGTATCTGCTCCCGGTGGTGTAACAGACCAATTAACAGAATTAACGAAAAAGTTTGATAAACGTCCGCCAAGCAGAGAAATGGATATGCTGCTTTCTACCGGGGAACAGATTTCTATTGCACTTTTGGCGATGGCGTTGAATGACTTGGGGATTCCGTCTATCTCTATGACAGGCAGCCAGATGGGTATTATGACTACCGATGCCCACACAAAGGCAAGAATCAACTACATCAAAACAGACAAAATCCGCAAAGAACTGGATGCAGGCAAAGTAATTATTGTTGCCGGATTCCAGGGGATTACCGAAGATGGTGAGATTACCACTTTGGGTAGAGGCGGCAGTGATACTACCGCTGTGGCAATTGCGGCAGCAGTAAAAGCAGATTTGTGTGAAATCTATACTGACGTTGATGGTGTTTATACAGCAGACCCTCGTATGGTAGAAGGTACACAGAAACTGGAGAAAATCACACACGACGAAATGCTGGAGTTGGCAAGTTTGGGTGCAAAAGTATTGCATCCGCGTTCTGTAGAAATTGCAAAAATCCATAATGTGAAACTGTGTGTACGTTCAAGCTTTGACACAACTAAGGAGGGAACCTTCGTGGTAGCAAATGAATTATTAGAAAAAGAGTTTGTGGTAACAGGCCTTGCTTGTGACCAGAAAGTAGCAAAAATCGGAATTTTCGATCTGGAGGATAAACCGGGTTCTGCAACAAAAGTGTTCCAGGCTCTGGCAGATGCGAATATTAACGTTGATATGATTGTACAGAGTGCAATGCGCAATGGTTTGAATGACATTGCATTTACTGTACCAATGGATGATGTAGATACCACATTGGAAGTGCTGAATGATTTAAGAAACCATATGCATATGTCTGAAATTATTTCTTCTACCAATGTAGCAAAAGTATCTATCGTAGGTGCAGGTATGATTACATCTCCGGGTGTTGCTGCAAAAATGTTCTCTGTACTGGCACAAAATGAAATTAACATTGAAATGATCAGTACATCTGAAAT
>JAFNVD010000224.1 GCA_017383785.1 Peptococcaceae bacterium
GGCTACTTCTTTCACCTGACTTAACAAACCATCTACCTGGCCTTTGGACGCTTCTGCATGCAGCTGCGCAATCTGTTTTTCCAGATCTTTGTTCTGTGCAGCCAACTGTTCTACACGGGCAACGATATCTTTTTCATTGGCTTTCAGTGCTTTGGAGAGCTCGCCTACCAGCTGTTCTTTCTGTAAGGTGTACTGATATGCACCCATACCGGTCACCGCTTCGATACGACGCACACCTGCTGCTACCGCACCTTCGCTGACGATTTTGAACAGCCCAACCTGACTGATATTATCCAAATGAGTACCGCCGCACAATTCCATACTGTAGTCGCCTACCTGTACGCAGCGTACTACATCACCGTATTTTTCACCAAACAGTGCTGTGAAGCCCAATGCTTTCGCTTCGTCAATACCGGTTTCAAAAATGGTAACAGGGATTGCCTGCAGAATCACTTCGTTTACTTTCTGCTCTACTTGTGCCAATTCTTCTGCAGTCACAGCACTCATATGAGAGAAGTCAAAGCGCAGACGCTGTGCATCTACAGAGGAACCGGACTGATGTACATGATCGCCCAGTACTTCACGCAATGCTTTGTGCAGCAAGTGGGTTGCTGTATGGTTGCGGGCAGTTGCCAAACGTACTGTGCAGTCTACCTGAGCCACTACTTCTTCCCCGGCATCTACAGTACCGCTTACTACACCGTGATGTACATATTTACCGTCAGGCATTTTTTCGGTGCTATCTACCACAATTTTACCGGTAGCACCGCTAATGGTACCATGGTCGCCTGCCTGACCACCGCTCATTGCATAGAATGGAGTAACAGGCAATACCACATACACTTCCTGACCTTCTTCAGCCTGTGTTACTTTCTGACCGTCTACAATCATACCTGCCAGTGTAGTATTCACAGCCAGTTCTGTATAACCAACAAATTCTGTTTTGTCTAAGTCACCCAGCTGTTCTTTCACAGTGAATGCCAAATCCCATGCAGTAACGTCTTTTTTAGATTTTTTAGACAACGCACGCTGAGCCTGCATTGCTTCTTCGAAGCCTTTTTCATCTACAGTCATACCTGCTTCTTCTGCCATATCCTGTGTCAGGTCAATTGGGAAGCCGTAAGTATCATAGAAGGTAAATGCTGTTGCACCGTCGATTTCGGTTTTGCCTTCTGCTTTCAAACGTGCAATATTATCGTTTACAATACGAATCCCGTCGCTCAGAGTCATCTGGAAACGTTCTTCTTCGGTTTTGATTACTTTTTCAATAAAGGACAGCTTTTCTGCCAATTCCGGATAATCTTCGCCCATAATTTCTACAACTTTAGAGCTGAATTTGTACAGGAATGGCCCCTCGATGCCCAGAGTTTTACCGAAACGTACCGCACGGCGTAAAATACGACGCAGTACATAACCACGGCCTTCGTTGCTTGGCAGTACGCCATCGCAAATCAAGAATGTGCAAGAACGAGCATGGTCTGCAATTACACGGAATGGGAACCCGCTCATATCTTTGTGATATTCTTTACCGCTGATTTCTTCTACTTTTGCAATCAGTGGACGAATCAGGTCGGTATCATAGTTGCTTTCTACGTTTTGGATTACGGAAGTGATACGTTCCAAACCCATACCGGTATCAATACTTGGACGAGGCAGTGGTGTTAACACGCCGTTTTCGTCTCTGTCATACTGCATAAATACCAGGTTCCAGATTTCCAGCCATCTGTCGCAATCACATACGCCCAATGCACAGCCATCGGGATGATTACAAGCATGTTCTGCACCACGGTCAATATGAATTTCACTGCAAGGACCGCATGGGCCGGTTTCGCCCATCTGCCAGAAGTTGTCCTTTTCACCCAGACGGATGATACGTTCTTCCGGTACAGGAGTCAGTTCACGCCACAGATCATGGGCTTCATCATCATCATTGTAAATGGTGATGTACAATTTATCGATTGGCAGTTTCAACTCTTCGGTCAAAAAGCCCCATGCATTGATGATAGCATCCCGTTTGAAATAATCACCAAAAGAGAAGTTGCCCAGCATTTCAAAGAAAGTATGATGACGCGCTGTACGACCTACTGTATCCAGGTCATTGTGCTTCCCGCCGGCACGTACACATTTCTGTGCAGTAGTAGCTCTGGTATAGTCACGTTTTTCTAACCCAAGAAAAACATCTTTAAACTGATTCATCCCTGCGTTGGTAAACAGCAGTGTAGGGTCATTGTATGGTACCAGAGAAGAACTGGCTACATGTGTATGCCCTTTGGATTCAAAATATTTAATAAACATCTGTCTGATTTCTTTACCTGTTAACATGTTTATTGCTCCTTCCTGCGCTATGACGCCACAGACACAATGCCTGTATTATATCCTTTTATTATAGATTTTCCGGCAATTCCGGTCAACTGCATTTGATAAAAAATACAAGAAAAAATACAAAAATCTAATCACATTATCCACTCTGCTGGGCAATGAGCTGCAGATTCTGAAAATATGCTTTTAAAAACGAAATCAATACCTCATCCGCATCGCTCAATACATACGTAGACGGATATACAATACTGCACGGAGAGCCCGGCGTATCCGAAAACGGAATCATCACCACATCGGGATACATGGCCTTTAGCTTCGGCAGCAAAATATCAGGCATGGTACACACCGTACCGTTTTGCACCACCGAATCCAAATGCTGATACACATTGGAAGAAGAAAAAATCAGCTGATCAGAGCGGAACGTATCGATTGGTGAAATAGGTGACACCGTATTGACTAAGGCCATCCCCTCTTCTGCGCTAATTTCTTTAAGCGCCGCCACCGGAGAAGACTGATTGACACACAAATACGTACGCGACTGCACAATTGGGATAATATTCAGTTTGCCATTCAGCTTTTCTAATGTCTGATCGTCAATATAATATCCTAAGAAATGCAAATGATTGCTGGTTAGGCTGGTCTCTGTAATTTGACGGCTATCCTCAATACAGGTAAGGGTAATCCCCGGTGCCACTTCTTTGAATTTACTGATCAAATCACTCAAATGCACAGAAATAAACGGCGGAATATACAGCACACATCGCCCGCTCACAGCTTGCTGATCAAGGGCCTCGTCGGCACTGCGCCGCATAAAGAAATAGTTCTGCATGGCAGAATACTCGGTCAAAATCTTGCCGGCATATTTGGCAAACTTCTTGCCATCCTCTGTCAAGGTCATGCCCCGCTTACTGCGTTCAAACAACGTGACACGCAATTCACTTTCCAAAGAAGTAAGAATACGATTCAAATGCTGCTGTGAAATGTACAATTCCTTTGCCGCCTGATTAATCGACTTGGAGTTGGCAAAGCACTGAAAATACCGCAAATGTTCAATTTTCATCGTGTTCCCTCCATCCATATCATAGTTATTGTGTTCATTATACCAGTTGCACGGAAACGGTGCAACGAAAATTAATTGCCTTTCCATCTGGCTTTCTCATGCCGCACGTCGATGTGTACGAAGGTACGATATTCTCCAATGCCGCCATAATCCGGCATGAGGAGCTCTGCATACTGGGCTACCTTGCCTGGCGATACGCCCTTTACCACAATATCGGCAGCGATGCCTACCATATGGGTAGATTTCTTGGCACCGCCTACCTTTTTGTTGTGCTCTGGGGTGCGGTACCCCGATGTAATGGTGACAGGTGCGTTAAAATGATGCCGTATGCTGTGCAAAATGTCTAACAATACAGGCGATATCCGCACCAAATCCTCTCCGCTTTTGCAGGCAAACTCTCGTACCCTAAAATATTCTACGGCCTCACGGTGTCCTTCCGCCGCCAGGCTGTATGTGTTGGTAATATACATATTTTAC
>JAFNVD010000225.1 GCA_017383785.1 Peptococcaceae bacterium
GATTGCATCTACCGGTGTAATTGGTGAAATGGCATTTGGCCGTGCTACACGTTCCGGTTCTATTAACGCATTTGGCCGGGCTGCTGAAACAAAAGGCAAACGTAAACTGGGCGAAGCATTGGGCTGGATTCCTACCATTGGTTCTTTGGCTATGGCTATCGGCTATACCGTAGTCATGGGCTGGATCTTGAAGTATACCGTAGGTACATTTACCGGGTCTACTCTAGGTTCCAATGAATTGGGCGGTTATGTGGATGCATTTAATGGCACAGCCAGTGCATTCGGCAATAACGCGTGGCTATTAGGCGCATTGGCAATTTGCATGATGATTACCATGCTGGGCATCGGCAAAGGTATTGAAAAAGCAAACAAATTTATGATGCCAATGTTTTTTGTACTGTTCGTAGGCTTAGCAATCTATATTGCATTCCAGCCGGGAGCTATAGAAGGCTATCGCTATATTTTCCGCGTAGATCCCATTGCTCTGAAAGATCCTATGACTTGGATGTTTGCACTGGGTCAGGCGTTTTTCTCCTTATCTATCGCAGGCAACGGTACCATTATTTATGGTTCTTATCTGGCAGATAAAGAAAACATCCCGGCATCTGCGGCTCGCGTTGCATTGTTTGATACTATGGCTGCATGCATCGCTGCGCTGGTGATTATTCCGGCTATGGCTACTGCTGGTACCCAGCTGGATCAGGGCGGCCCTGGGCTGTTGTTTATCTTCTTGCCAAATCTGTTCCACTCTATGCCGGGCGGTACAGTATTTGCTATTATCTTCTTTGTAGCAGTATTCTTCGCAGGCATGACATCCCTGTTAAACCTGTACGAAACACCAATCGCTACCATGCAGGAAAAATTAAAAATGAACCGTGTCCCTGCATGTATTGTGGTAGGCCTGTTTAGTGCGGTAATAGCAGTATGCATCCAGGGGATTGTATCCGGTTGGATGGATGTATTGTCTATTTATATTTGCCCTTTGGGCGCTGGGTTGGCAGCTATCATGTTCTTCTGGTTTATGGGCAAAGAATTTGTTGAAAAAGAGGTCAACAAAGGTCGTACCAAACCAATGTTCAGCTGGTACTATCCTGTATGTAAATATGTATTCACCCCAATTTGTTTCCTGGTATTACTCTTGGGTGCATTAAACGGTGGTATTGGTTAATCTTCTAGAAATCAAATAATAAAAACCAGAGTAGATGGTACATTACGTGCCTTTCTTCTCTGGTTTTTTTGTTTCATCTTTTTTATTCTGCTTTCAACACAATACCGCTGCTTGTCAGATAGAAATATGCTTCTTTCACCGGTTCTTGCAGGATTTGCTCTACTGCATATCGATAAAGCCGAATTTGACTTTGATATCGTTCATAAATTAAATGTGTCTGATGTGGTTTGATATGGTCACTTTTATAATCAACCAGCACCCAGCCATCATCTTCTTTCCAAAGGCAGTCGATAATCCCTTGTACCAGTACGGATTTTTCACCTTTTGGCAAGGTGCGATCGATGCTATGGGCATCCAACGCTGTAATAAATGGCAGTTCACGATATCTGCAATCGGGAGGTGCTGCTATCAGACGTTTGCCCAACGGACTTTGGAAAAATGTCAAAATATCTCCGATCGATAGCTCTTCACCGGCACCATACGGAATATACTGTTCTGATTCCAATCGTTGTACCAAATCATATAAATAGGATTCGGTAATATCAGTAGTCAAATCTACATGGTTCATTACCAAATGCAACAGTGTACCTTTTTCGGCACCTGTGAGAGTTTCTTTTGCTTTTACTGCTTCCGGTCTCGTATCAAAGCGGAATTGATAATTTGTTGCTGTATCATCGGTATGCAGATTACCATGGGCATTGGCCAGTTTTTTAAGTTCTGTAACAGAGTATTGGCTTTTCACATGAGTGAAATAAGGGTTTTCATATTGCCAACCCAGCTGTGCATCTATTTGTTCATAATACATACCCGGTTCGGTAAGCGGTAAATTCTGCTCTAAGAAATAACGTAAAGTCTCTGTCGGTTCAACTTGCAGCTCCTCATGCTGTGCCAATGTATCGCTCGACATATACTCTATATTCCACAAAGGAGCCGTCAATACACCTTGATATTGCAATGGTATCAGCCAATCCATATAGCATTGCGCCTGTTCCGGCCCTACAGATGCTCGTTTTTCCGGCTTATTGCAACTGCCTACCAGATATAAACGTTCTCTGGCACGTGTCATTGCTACATACAGCACACGTTTTTCCTCTTGCAATAATTCCAGCCGTTTTTTCCGGCTTAAGATATGCTGTGCAATGGTTTTATACCGAATTTCCAGTGTATCATCTACCACAGAAAATGCCATACCGTATGTTTTATCAAGCAGAAAATCCTGTTGGGTGTCTTTTAAGTTAAACTTTCTACCCATGCCGCCGATAAATACCACAGGAAACTCCAGCCCTTTGCTCTTATGAATACTCATAATACGTACCACATTGTCATTGTCTCCCAGAATTTTGGCAGGCTCTAAATCTGCCTGGTTTCGCTCCAATTGCTCCAAAAAGCGGAGAAACATAAATACACCTTTAAAGCTTGTCTGTTCATAAGCTCTGGCACGTTCGTGCAAGGCACGCAAATTTGCCTGACGCTGCAAACCATCTCGCAAGGTACCCACATATTCATAAAATCCTGTGTCTTTATACAATTGCCAAATAAATTGACTTAACCCCATCTGATTTGCTACATTACGCCATGATTGAATCTGCTCTATAAATGATGCGGCTTTATTGCGCAGTGTATCATTAACCATAGGTGCTTGTTCTACATCTATTTCTGCAGCCTGCGTTACACAATGATAAAAATAATCTTTCGGATGAAGCATACGCAGGATTGCCAGTTCGTCTTCGCTAAAGTCAAAGAATGGGGCTTTCATCACAGCCAATAATGGGATATCCTGCAATGGATTGTCTACAACATGGAGCATTGATACCATGATTTGAATCTCCCACGCACTGAAATAGCCGTCTCCTGTATCTACCGCTGCCGGAATTCCTTCAGATTGCAAAATACGCTGATATACCGTACCTGCAGCTTTTGGTGCCCGAAGTAAAATTACAATATCTCGCCATGTAATATTGCGGTAGCCCTGCATCCGTTTGTCATATACTTGCGCAGGTTCCTGCATCAATCGTTTGATTTCAGAACAAATCTGCATTCCCTCTGCTTCCATAGTCGATAAAGGCTGTTCTTGCTCTCCGTTGTTTTGCTCAGAGGCAGCCGTATCATCGCCCACGCTGTTTTCATCATTTTGCTCCGATGCTGTCAGTACACGCATGTGAATCGTTTCCGGTATTGGGGATTCCCCATCACAGACAGCAGGATACTCTGCTCCGTATATTAATGCGGCATCGTCATCATACAGCAAATCCCCGTTCTGCCCTGTCATAATATGACGAAACACTTGATTGACACCATCTACCACATTGGTACGACAGCGGAAATTTCTGTTTAAATCAATACGAATACTGTTATCACGTGTAGGGAAACTATCATATTTCTCAGCGAACAAATTTGGATTGGCCATACGAAAGCCATAAATACTCTGCTTAATATCACCAACCATAAACAAATTGTCTTCACGACTTACCGCCTGTAAAATAGCCTCTTGTAAATCATTGATATCCTGATATTCGTCTACCAGAACTTCTGTATAATATGCTTTCAATTCTTCTGCCAATTCAGAAAATACCGGATGCCCATCTGCATTTGTATCATACAACAGTTGATAACAAAAATGCTCCATATCATGAAAGTCCATGCGGCCTTTTTCTGATTTCTTTTGTTGAAATAACGCAATTAATTCCATCGTTAAATCACAAAGCATTCGGCGATATGGCAAAAGGCTTTGCAGTTCGTTTTCCAGCTGCTCTTTCGTGCGACTGAAATATTGTTTTTGCAGTTTTTGCAGCAATTCTTTGGCAGTATCTCTGTAAGATGCCACCTCTGCCTTCGTATCTTCATCACAGGTATTTTTCTTTACTGCAGGCAATCGTTGAAAGCCGCCTGTTTGCATCCGGAGTGCACATGCATTCCAAGCTTCTTCTGCCGGATACAGTTCTCTGTTGAAGCAATCTGCCAGTTCACATACCCAGTTGTATTCGCCTTCAATATGGCGCATGTAACCATGCAAACCTTCCTCAGTACTTGCAATTTGGATGGCTTTTATCAGCTGTGTTTTCACAGCATACAATGTTTGTACCAGATCTGACGTTGCCTCCTCAAACCAATCCACTTGATCCTGTGCACCAATTTGGGTTAGCCATACGTTAGGCTGTGCCATACTTTGCGCCATATGATACAAACGCAATATAACATCACGCAGCTGTTCATCTTCTCGACCGCCATAACGATCCACCAATTGTATAAATTCCTCTGCCAATGCATCATCACTATAATGAGCTTCCAGCACTTCATCCAATGCTTCTGCCAAAAGCAGTTGATTTTCTGTTTCATCTGCAATTTTCAGATTCGGATCAATCCCCAAACGGAAGAAATTTTGCCGCACCATGTCCAGACAAAAGGAATGCAATGTTGTAATCTGTGCTTTTTGCAATAACAGACTTTGTTGATACAAATGCTCCGATAATGGATTTTCCTGCAGCTGTTGTTGTATCGCCTGACCAATACGCTCTTTCATTTCTGAAGCCGCTGCGTTGGTAAAGGTCACAACCAAAAGTGAATCAATATTTACCGGATTGGCTTCATTGCCAATCATCTGTATAATACGTTCAACCAGTACGGCTGTCTTTCCGGAACCGGCCCCGGCTGCTACCAGCATAGAGCTTCCACGCTGATCAATGACTTGTTGTTGTTCAGTTGTCCATTGAGGCATTGGAATTCGCTCCTTTCCGGTTTGTTTGTGACTCCAATCTGCTCCAGATTGTTTCGTGTGTTAAAGGAATCAGTTCTTCACTATTTTTAAAGAAATCCACTGTTTGAATACGACAAATCGCCTGATAGTTGCAATACTTGCAGCCATTCATTTGTTTTAATCTGCATGGCTGTATGGAAATGTTTCCTTTATGAATAGAGTCCCCCAGCATTTGAATCAGTTGCTCTACATGCGCTAAAAGCATTGACAGCTGCTCTTTGCTTACCACTGTATGATTTCGTTTGCCAAACAATTCCATAGGGTCTTCTAACGCATCAAAACTGTCAGGGTCATCAATATATTGCTCTGCTTTGGAAAGCAAGGTCAACGGCAATAAATTACTACTACCGGTTGATAAGGTGCGATCAGCCAGTTTTAGACCATGCATATCCGCCAAAAGCAAACCATTGGCACGGACATCTTTATGATGCATGGCTTGTGCTTCGCTTGGATTTATTGGACCATCGGCCTGCAAGATTCCACTTCGGAAAAAATAGTACAATACCCCGGCAGGCAATAATGTTTCCCCTTCCGGCAGCAATGTTTCATAATACTGCAATGCTACACGCAAATAGGTCAACAGCTGTATTTTGAGGCCATAATATACTTCGGTTAAATCCAGTCCTTGTTTTCCTGATTTAAAGTCAATGACACGCAAATATCCGGTATCACCTGCTTTTGCATGTTCAATACGGTCAATTTTTCCTTGCAAATACATCGAAGTCCCATCTTCTAATGTGATTCGATACCCGGGCATAGTACTTCCCTTTGCACCAAACTCAGCCTCTAAAGCTACAGGCACAAACTCCCCTCTCTGCCCATGCTCCATAAGAATTAAGGCTGATTGCTCCAATGTTTTTTGCAATCTGCGACGAATATATTGATATCGTCCGCTGCTCATTAAGATTTGATTTTGCAATTCAGGCGCCAAACGATCAACAATCTGCCCCATAATTGCTTTTACTTTCACTGCATCTAACGATTGCCACGAAATTTGCTGCTCAATAAGATAATTACTGAACTGTTCAATGGCTGTATGATAAAAACTCCCTGTATCAACTGCCTCAATTTGATATAACTTACGCTCTTTCAAACGCAGCCCATAAGTGAGAAAATAGCTGTACGGGCATTTTCGATATGTTTCCAATGCCGATACACTTAGTCTTAATGGTGCACCAAAAAGCTCGGTATGGTTTAATACCGGAGCAGATAATACATCGGGATGCAGCATATTCTGCTGAAAAGTTTGGAACCGATGATCGGAATGCTCTGTAAACCAGCGATACAAATCAATCCATACGTGAGGCTCAGAAGTATGCGATTCGTCGGTCAAATACCCTCCCAATAAGCCCAATGCTTTATGCTTATGGCTCAGATACGGTAGCAAATCCTGTCCATCATTCGGCGGCCATTGCGCTGTTGCTTTCGTTAAATGCGGATATAGACGACACAACTTATCTACAATAGCGGATGGGCGTAATGCTTTGCCTTCTTCGTCACTTAAAGAGTAACTCATATACAGTTTCTCCGAAGCACGGCTAATGGCCAGATAGACCATAAACTGCTCATCATAAATCTTTTCTCTGCTATCTTGAGACAACTGTATCCCCATATCTCGTAACAGCTGTTTTTCTATATCGTTAAAGAACCCATCCTGCGCTGTTTTGGCAGGGAACACACCTTCATTTAAGCCCAGCACAAATACCGCTTTTAAATTTCTGGCTCTGGAATGTGCCAATGCACCTATAAATACCTGATCCAAACTGCTCGGCAAAAGTCCTAAGTCCAAGTTTTCTACGGCAGATTGCAGAATGGTATAAAAACTGTCTGCAGACAATGGAGTATCCTGCAAAAGCAATGTAATCTGATTGAAAATATGGGTCAGTTTGTCCCATATTTGCTGATGAATTTGGGCCTGTTCCGGTAATTGATGCTGCATGGCATCCTGGCACATCCATTCTAATCGTGCCGGAATCTGATAAGTTTCCAGCATTGTATACAACGCCTGCACCATAGCATCAGCTGTTTGAGCCGATTCCAGCGCAATCTGCAATTGGCGAATCGGTGTCGCTATACGCATACGCAACTCATTTAGCTGTGCAAGGATTTCTGCATTTTCATCTGCATTGCTGTACTCTACAGGATACTGCCAATCAGCCTGTCCATACCAGGCGCTGCCTCGTATCCCATATTGCAGTACATAGTTTTCCAACATATCAATTTCATGATGTTCAAATGGCAATAAACCGGTTTTCAGCAAACGAAATACACTTTGATAACTCCAATGACTGCGTATCATTTCAAATACAGCTAAAATGGTCTCTGTCAAAGGATGCTGATGTACCGACTCTTTATGATCAATAAAATACGGAATATCATAATCGGTAAATACTGTTTCCAGAATGTGCTGATATTGCTCACCACGGGTAAATACCGCAATATCACCGTATCGATACCCATTTTCGCGACACAGCGCTCGAATGGTACGTGCTGCATAATCTGCTTCACTCAAACGATTTTGACATTGAATCAATGTCAAACCTTGAGGGTTGGATTCGTATGTTTTACTACCAATGGCAAAATATTCTGCTTCCAGAAATGCAA
>JAFNVD010000226.1 GCA_017383785.1 Peptococcaceae bacterium
ACTACAGTGAAGCGGTAGCATATTCTATCGACAAAGAAGTAAAACGTATGATGGATGAATGTCATGCGGAAGCAACCAGACTCTTAAGCGAAAATATGGATAAGCTGACACTGATTGCTGAAACACTGAAAGAACGTGAAACATTGCAGGCTGACGAATTCCTGGCATTGATGGAAGGGCGTTCTTTAGAAGAACTGGACCAGAAACGTGCAGCACTGTTGGAAGAACAGAAGGGAATGAAAAAAAGACGTCCAAAACCACAAGATGCAGCAGTATCTGAAGCAAATAGCGAAGATGTACCTCTTGAGGCACAAGCTGCAGAGGCAGAAGAAGCGGTGGAGACTGTACAGGCTGCTGAGTCGGTACAGGCAAGTGAAACCGAAGATGCAATCGAAGAAATCCCTTGCATTCGCGAAGAAAATGTGGTAGCATCTAATGGTGAGCCTGTTGAAGGTGAAACCAAAAAAGCAGAATAACTGCTTAGCATATATTTTAATGAAAAAGAGGTATTCAGTCATGGAAAAAACATTTGCAATGATTAAACCAGACGGCGTACAGAGAAGCCTGGTAGGCAACATCATCGCTCGTTATGAAGCAAAAGGTCTGCGTGTAGCAGGTATGAAAATTATGCAGGTAAGCGAAGCACAGGCTGCTCAGCACTATGCTGAACACGTAGAAAAACCATTCTACCCAGGTCTGGTTAGCTACATCACAAGCGGTCCGGTAGTAGCATTAGTACTGGAAGGCAAAAACGCAGTTGAAGAAGTACGTAAAATCAACGGCGCTACCAACCCTCTGAACGCAGCTTGCGGTACAATCCGCGGTGACTTCGGTCAGGAAGTTGGTCGTAACGTAGTACACGCTTCCGACAGTGTTGATTCCGCTGCTCGTGAAATCGCTATCTACTTCAACGCTGATGAAGTATTAGAATACGACTATCTGCCAAACAAATGGCTGTTTGAATAATTCATACAGATGAAAAGCTAATGCGCTCTCAATCGAGAGCGCATTTTTTTGTTGTTTTCCCTGCTCTTTTTCGGATTTCTATTGAAACAAAGTGTAAAAGCGTTTATAATAAATACAAGTATGTAAACTTGAAGGGAAGGATTTTATTATGGCAAAAAAATCTATGCAAGACATTGAATTAACCGGAAAACGCGTGCTGGTACGTGTGGATTTCAATGTTCCACGGAATAAAACTACCGGTGAAATCACCAACGATGTTAGAATTCAGGCAGGTGCGCCTACTATTAAATATTTATCCGAACAGGGTGCGAAAGTTATCGTAATGACACATATGGGTCGTCCAAAAGATGATACCGATCCAATTCTGCGTTTGGACAAAGTAGCGGCTCGTCTGGCTGAAATTATCGGTCAGCCTGTAAAAAAATTAGATAAAACAGTTGGTCCTGAAGTTGAGGAAGCTGTAGCTGCAATGCAGAATGGCGATGTTGTGATGTTGGAAAACGTACGTTTCCTGCCAGGTGAAACCAAAAATGATCCTGAACTGGCTGCAGAACTGGCAAAACTGGGTGATGTGTTCGTAAACGATGCTTTTGGTACTGCGCATCGTGCACACTGCTCTACTGAAGGTGTTGGTCACATCTTGCCTGGCGTTATGGGCTTTTTGATGGACAAAGAAATTTCTGTACTGGGCAAGGCGCTGAGCGAAGCAGAACATCCTTTTGTAGCTATCGTAGGCGGTTCTAAAATTTCCGACAAAATCGGTGTTGTACAGAACCTGTTAGAAAAAGTAGATGTGCTGATGATTGGCGGCGGTATGGCAAATACCTTCCTGAAAGCAAAAGGTTATGAAATGGGTACTTCTCTGGTAGAAGACGATAAAACAGAACTGGCTTTGGAAATTATGGCACATGCAGAAAAACTGGGCAAAAAACTGCTGATTCCTGTGGATGTAACTGTAGCGACAGCAATTGATGCACCGGAAACTGCACAGACTGTAGCGGCAGACCAGGTGCCTGCAGATCGTATGGCACTGGATATTGGGCCTGAAACCGTAAAAATCTATCAGGATGCTGTAATGAACGCTAAAACAATTCTGTGGAATGGTCCAATGGGCGTATTTGAAGTAGATGCATTTGCAGTAGGTACTTTTGCAGTAGCACATGCAGTAGCGAAATCTCCGGCATACTCTATCGTTGGTGGCGGTGACTCTGTAGCATCTCTGGAACGTACAGGTCTGAACGACGAAATCGATCATATCTCTACCGGTGGCGGTGCTTCTTTGGAATTCTTGGAAGGCAAAAAACTGCCGGGCGTTGAAGTATTACAGGATAAATAATTTCATTCTGAATGGGGGAAATAGTTTGAGAACACCCATTATTATAGCAAACTGGAAAATGTACAAAACTAGAGCGGAAGCAGCATCTTTTTGTGATGCGTTTTTGCCTCTGATTGCAGATAACAATGACGTGGATGCGGTGATTTGTGCACCGTTTACCCAGTTGGATGTACTGCAAAATAGACTTTCTGCAAGCAATGTAGCATACGGAGCGCAGAACTTTTATCCTGTAGCGGAAGGGGCATTTACCGGTGAGGTAAGTTTGCCAATGCTGCAGGAACTGGGTGTGCAGTATGTGATTGTAGGGCATTCAGAACGTAGAGAACTCTTTAAAGAGGACAATGCGTTGGTGCAGCAAAAAGTGAAGGCAGCTTACACAGTCGGGATTCAACCGATTTTATGTGTAGGGGAACGCTTAGACCAGCGTGAAGCCGGAGAAACGATTGCACATTGTGCAGGGCAAATGCTCTCTGCTATGGAAGGGCTTTCTGAAG
>JAFNVD010000227.1 GCA_017383785.1 Peptococcaceae bacterium
GAAACATTTCATATCCTGACCGCCAATATCGATGATAAAATCAACATCCGGCATCAGCTTTTGTGCTGCTGTTAAGTGGGCAACGGTTTCTACCAGCCCTGCATCTAAGGAGAACGCATTTTTCACCAATTCTTCCCCATAACCGGTAGCAGCACTGCCGATAATTTTAATATTCGGGTTAATGCGATAAATTTCTTCTAATGTTTCACGTACCAGTTCTACCGGTTTCCCGTTAGAAAGCATATATTTGTGGTACAGAATTTCGTCATTTTCGCCTACTACTACAATTTTTACAGTGGTAGAGCCAGCGTCAATACCGATATGAGCTGTGCCGGTGTACCCTTCTAAAGAGCCTTCCGGAATCACTGCCTGTGCGTGACGTTCTTTGAATGCATTGTATTCTGCTTCATCGCTAAACAATGGTGGCAATCCGCCGTCATACTGCTTTACTTCCTCTGCATTTTGCATGTTTTGTGCTAAAGCTGTAAAGTCCAGCTGTTTCTCGTTGCCTGCATACAATGCTGCACCGTATGCTACATAATATTGTGCATTTTCAGGAAATACACCGGTATTGCTGTCTAATTGCAGCACATCAATAAAGCTTTTCTGTAAGCCTTTCAAGAATGTCAATGGACCACCCAAAAACATCATTTTGCCTTTCAATTCACGGCCCTGTGCCAAACCACCGATGGTCTGGTTGACAACTGCATGAAAAATGCTGGCAGCCACGTCTTCTTTGCGTGCACCCTGATTTAACAAAGGCTGAATATCTGTTTTGGCAAATACCCCACAACGAGAAGCGATTGGATAAATACGTTCTGCATTGAGCGCAAGCTGATCCATTTCCTCTACAGGCACATCCAACAGTACCGCCATTTGGTCTATAAATGCACCGGTACCACCGGCACATGTACCATTCATACGTACTTCTACACCATTGGTTAAAAACAGAATTTTAGCATCCTCACCACCCAATTCGATAACAACATCGATGGTTTCAGGATATTGTTCTACCGCAATCTGGGTTGCCACAACTTCTTGTACAAAAGGAATATCAAACTGTTCTGCAACGCCTAAAGATGCAGAGCCGGTTAAAGCTAGGCAGGCTTTTTCCCCTTTTAAAATTTCATTGCCGATATAAGATACCAGCTCGTTCACTTTTTCTTTAATCAGCGCACGATGGCGATGATAGGATTTATATACAATTTGTTTCGCTTCGTCCAACACTACACACTTAATAGTAGTAGAGCCAACGTCAATCCCTACTTGAAACATACTGTCACCTCTTCATGAGAATATGGCTATTGTTATGAGCCTATCTAGTTTATTA
Organism: Peptococcaceae bacterium; assembly: GCA_017383785.1. Classification (GTDB taxonomy): domain Bacteria; phylum Bacillota; class Peptococcia; order Peptococcales; family Peptococcaceae; genus UBA7185. The sequence continues at coordinate 1,331 of JAFNVD010000227.1, forward strand.
TACTCGAAATTCCCTAAGATTCACAATAAAAAAATCAATACCTTTACCATAATTTGTGTGAAATCTATGTAAAATCTATTTATAAATATAAAAAAGAAGCCACTGCCATGGGCAATCGCTTCTTGTATAGCTTTACAACTATTATTTTTTTTCCGGTTCTACATCGATTACATCTTCATCGTCGTAGTAGTATTCATCATCCAGATCTTCGAAGTCTTCCTCTTCGTCTTCTTCAAATGGATTTTTTAATTCTTCTTCTACTTCTACAGTAGAAATTGCATTGCGTAAGAATTCTACAACAATACCATCAGAAACTTCAACGAAAATTTTGTTATCGGTAATCTGTGCTACTTTACCGCAGATACCGCCAATGGTAACTACTTTATCACCGGTTTTTAATGCTGTCAGCATTTCTGCACGTTTTTTCGCCTGTGCTTGCTGCGGACGAATTAACAAGAACCAGAACACTGCAACCAGCATAATAATATATAACATACTACCCATACCGCCACCCATAGTTGGCCACCTCCTTCAATAAGTTCATCATGCACAATTAATTCTTTTTCATTAGTATAAAACCCTTTATTTTTGTGAAAATAATTTTTTGATTTGTTTATGCTTATTTATCCCGCTCTTTTGCTACAATCTGCTCTAAATAAGCAATGAAATCATCTTTTAAATCATCTCTCTGCAGTGCAAACTCTACGGTAGCTTGCAAAAAGCCCAGCTTATCACCTACATCATGACGACGACCTTTGAACGCATACGCCAGCATTTTTTCTTTTAATGCCAATGTCTTCAATGCATCTGTTAGCTGAATCTCATTGCCCGCACCCGGTGCAGTTTTCTCTAAAATATTGAATATTTCAGGCGTGATGATATAACGACCCATAATAGCCACATTGCTAGGCGCCTCTTCCGGTTTTGGTTTTTCTACTAAGGAGCGTACCGTATAAATTCCTTCACCGATTTTGTCACCATCAACAATGCCATATTTATTGAGATCCTGCCGTGCAACTTCTTTCACACCTAAAATGCTGCACTGCTCTTTTTCGTACAAGTCCATCATTTGCTTTAAGCATGGATATCCCGGACTATCTACAATATCATCGCCTAACATAACCGCAAATGGCTCGTTACCGATAAAATTGCGTGCACAATACACGGCATGTCCTAATCCCAGCGCAGTTTTCTGGCGTACAAACTGAATATTGGCCATACCGGCGATATTCTGAATCTGCTCCAGCATATCATACTTGCCTTTCTTCTCCAGTTCCATTTCCAATTCTACAGAACGGTCAAAATGATCTTCGATAGAAGATTTATAACGGCCAATCACAATGAGAATATCTTCAATTCCACTCTCAACCGCTTCTTCTACGATATACTGGATGGTTGGTTTGTCCACCACCGGCAGCATTTCTTTTGGCTGTGATTTAGTTGCCGGCAAAAATCGTGTCCCAAACCCCGCTGCCGGAATGATAGCCTTTGTTATTTTTTGCATGGTATACACCCCATTAGTTGTTTAAAGAATGAATCGGTGCAGGAATACGCCCACCACGTTTCACAAATAAATCAGAACTATATTTGTTCACATCCATAATTGGCGCATAACCTAACAATCCACCAAATACGACTGTATCGCCTACTTTTTTACCCGGTACCGGAATCACGCGTACTGCAGTAGTTTTCTTATTAATCATGCCAATGGCTGCCTCGTCTGCAATAATTGCTGCGATGGTTTCAGCGCTGGTATCTCCCGGAATGGCAATCATGTCAAGACCTACAGAACATACGCAAGTCATAGCTTCCAGTTTATCTAAATGTAATGCATCTTCTTCAACGGCACGAATCATACCGGCATCCTCACTAACCGGAATAAACGCACCACTCAAACCACCTACATGAGAAGATGCCATGGCACCGCCTTTTTTCACCGCATCGTTGAGCATAGCCAAAGCAGCTGTGGTACCATGAGTACCTACACGTTCTAAGCCCATAGCTTCTAAAATATCAGCTACACTGTCCCCCACCGCAGGTGTTGGTGCCAAGGATAAGTCTACAATCCCAAACGGTACACCCAAACGACGAGCCGCTTCACGACCTACCAATTCGCCGCTGCGAGTTACTTTAAAAGCGGTATGTTTGATTGTAGTAGCCAATTCATCGAATGGTGCATTTGGAATTTTGCGTACCGCATTCAATACTACCCCCGGGCCGCTTACCCCTACGTTTAATACCACTTCCGGTTCACCAACGCCGTGAAACGCACCGGCCATAAACGGATTGTCTTCTACGGCATTGCAGAACACTACCAGCTTAGCACTGCCCAAACCATCTGTATCGGCTGTCAGTTCTGCACTTTCTTTTACCACTTCACCCATCAGGCGTACTGCATCCATATTAATCCCTGCACGACTGGAGCCTACATTGACAGATGCACACACAAATTCTGTTTCAGCCAAAGCCTGTGGAATGGAGCGAATCAATTTTTCGTCCCCTTTGGTCATCCCTTTCTGTACCAAAGCAGAAAATCCGCCAATAAAGTTTACCCCTACTTCACGAGCTGCTTTATCTAATGTTTTTGCAATTTTCACATAATCCGGTGCCTCGCAGGCATCAGCTACAATGGCAATCGGTGTTACGGAAATACGTTTGTTGATAATCGGAATGCCATAGTCGTTTGCAACTTCTTCCCCGATTTTCACCAGATCTTTGGCATAAGTAGTGATTTTTTTGTAGATGCGGTCACATACCACATCAATATCACTATGGGCACAATCACGCAAGGAAATCCCCATAGTAATGGTACGAATGTCCAAATTCTCAGACTCGATCATATTAATAGTTTCTAAAATTTCTTCATTGGAAATAGAAATCGGCATGTTAAACCCTCCTTAAATACGATGCATATACTGGAAGATTTCTTCATGCTGGCAGGAAATTACCACACCGTGTTTCTGCCCCAATAATCCCAGTTGTTCTCTCAATTCTGTAAAGCTCACATTGGCTTCATTCATATCTACAATCATAATCATTGTAAAGAAATCCTGCAGAATTGTCTGGCTGATATCTAAAATGTTAACATCGTATTCAGTCAATGCAGTAGACACTGCCGCGATGATTCCTTTTTTGTCTTTCCCTACAACGGTAACTACTACTTTATTTGTATTATTCTCCATAAATCATAACCTCCCGAAATGGTGCACAAATGTGCATAATTAATAATTATACTATAGCAGCATACAAATTGCAAATAAAAAAGGCCTAACCAACGTTAAGCCTAACATAATCGCATACCCAATCACATCTTACATACAATCGCTGCAAGAATCTGTGCTTGTCTCCTTTTCAGGAATGGTACGAATTTGTGTTTTGAAATAGATGTGCATCACCAATGCAATCAAAAATAAAGAAATACGTGCATAAATAACATCAATAAATACACCGGAAATAAACATCATCACAGTAGCCAATGTCAAAATATAGCGTTTGGTCTTCATGGTCATAGACCGTGTTTCCAAAAAATCTGCAATATAATCTTTATATAAGTCGGTAGATTCAAACCATGCATTCAATCGATCACTGCTTCTAGCCAAGAAGAACGCAGCCAAAAGTAAAAATGGTGTAGTCGGCAATACCGGAAAAAAGACACCGATAGAACCTAACGCTACAAAAAATAACCCAATCATAGCATTAATCAATTTTGAAATACTCATAGCCCGTTCCATCTCCTACAATTTCATATTTCATACAATCTTATCTGTTGTTTATTATAGCAAACCCGGTTGCACGAATCCAATTAAAATATATTATCTAATGCAAAACAAATTCTCACCTTATGACTAATCATCAAATAAAAAGAAAAAGGACAACCCTAGAAAGGATTGTCCAATACATTCGCAACTTATGCTAATGCTTTTTTAGCAACTTCTACTAAGTCGCTGAAAGCTTTTGGATCAGTAATAGCCAGGTCAGCTAATACTTTACGGTTGATTTCAACACCAGCTTTGTTTAAGCCGTTGATAAATCTGCTGTAGCTCATGTTGTTCATTCTGCATGCAGCGTTGATACGTGCGATCCACAGTTTGCGGAAATCACGTTTGCGCAGTTTTCTGTGAGCGTAAGCGTACTGTAAAGAACGCATTACAGCCTGGTTAGCTACGCGATAAATTTTGGAACGGTTACCATAGTAACCTTTCGCCTGTCTTAAAACTTTTTTATGTCTGCGGTGAGATGTTACACCACGTTTAACTCTTGCCATGGGTTTACAAACCTCCTTCTACGATATCTTACCTATTATTTATAAGGGATTAATTTAGTTACGCGTTTAGCATCGCCTTCGAACATAATTGCGGATTTACGCAGGTTACGTTTTCTCTTAGGAGATTTTTTTTCTAAGATGTGGCTTGTAAAAGCGTGGCTTCTTTTGATTTTACCAGAACCGGTTTTGCTAAATCTTTTAGCAGCACCTCTGTGAGTTTTCATTTTTGGCATGATTATTTCCTCCTCTCACTTGCTACTTCTCCATAGTTGGAATAGTTATAATTATTCTTTGGCTGGTGCCAAGATCATTATCATATTTCTACCTTCAACCTTAGCCGGTTTTTCCACTTTGGAAACACCGCTCAATTCTTCGGCGAAACGTTCACACAGTTCCTGACCCAGTTCTGGGTGGGTGATTTCTCTACCACGGAACATGATGGTAACTTTTACTTTATCGCCACTTGCTAAAAATTTCGCAGCATTTCTAGCTTTGGTCTGAAAGTCATGATCTTCAATGTTTGGTCTGAGCTTCACTTCTTTTACGCTAATCACTTTCTGATTTTTCTTAGCTTCTTTTTCGCGTTTGCTCTGTTCATATCTATATTTACCATAATCCATAATGCGGCATACCGGTGGGTTTGCTGTTGGTGCGATTTCTACTAAGTCCAAACCTTTTTCAGCAGCGATTTTTGCTGCTTCTCTTGGTGGCATTACACCCAGCTGTTCACCTGCATCATCGATTAAACGAACTTCTTTACAACGAACTTCTTCGTTAATTCTTAACTCTTTACTAATGATCGTTCCCTCCCCGGAATGAAACATAAAAAAGCGGATGGTCTCCCATCCGCCTAATACACATACGAATACACACTTATAGTGTCTGTTAGTATTGTAAAGCTTTTAGACCAACACAGCAACAGGCCGGAAGGTGAGAAACGGATGGTTTCTACTTGAATAAAGCTATTCAGTTCCAATCAACTTGTATAGAATACTACATATTTGTTTTCTTGTCAATATATTTTTTTGTTTTAAGAAGAATTTTTGCAAATACGTACATTCTTTATCTTCTTCGTATTATAACGCAACAAACTTAGAAACACAAACATATTTTTCTTATGCTATGCATGATTATCAAGATTTGTTTCTTATTCCGTAAATATTCTTTTGAAAACCATAAAAACTATTCCATTACTGATATAATATCACTGCCTATATTTCATCGGAATCCAATTATTTGTATTTTTCTGTATAAGTAAAAAACAGCTGTGAAATATCACAGCTGTTTTCAGATAACTAAACTCTATATGCACATTAGTTTCAAAAACATTATACACGTTCTGTGAAAAGCTGATATGC
>JAFNVD010000029.1 GCA_017383785.1 Peptococcaceae bacterium
TGTACCATTTGGAACGGCACGATTGCTATCGAACAGGATGCACTTTATGATGGGCAAAATCGAGATGCATACACAATCTATGCAGATGCTGACAAACTGCGTGCACAGCTTGTGATTCGTACCAGAATACAGGGGGATGCCATTCAGCTTTCCGGTGTCGGTGGGCATAAAAGCATTAAGAAGTTCTTAATTGATAAAAAGGTACCAAAAGACATACGCGATTTATTGCCGATGGTTGTATCCGAAGACCAAATTGTATGGCTTCCGGGGCTTTATAAGGCAGATTTCATAGGTGTTACCGAACAGACAAAGCGAATCTGTAAATTATGCTTTTCTCCCACATAATTCGCTAAAATTCAAAAGGGTTTTTGGCTAAATACGGGGAAGAAAAGAAACGTATCAAATGCAACTAACAATCATATCGGATTGCATATAGGAAAAGGAATATAAAGTACAGGAGGGTATATTTTGAACAACAGAGGCTTAAAAACAATGGCCGTGTATCTGGTGATTGTGCTGATGGCGATGACATTTATCCAATTTGGCGCACCGATGGAAAATACCGAGACTACAAAGGCCGATATTAAAAACATTACACAACTGATGGCAGCGGTGGACTCAGATACCGTTAGCGAGATTACCATTACACCAAGCAGTGATGGCAATACCTTGAGTGTTGATGGGAAGTTGAAAGATGGCAGTGTATTTACAGGCATTGTAGCACCGCAGAGCAGTGCACAGGAACTCTCGGCATTAACGGGAGAAGGTGTATCGGTTGTGTGGAACCAGACACCGGAACCACCATTCTGGATGTCCTTGTTGACATCTTTACTGCCGATTTTATTGATGGTAGGGTTATTCTTCTTCCTGATGAATCAATCCAGTGGCGGCGGTAAAATGACACAGTTTGGTAAAAGTAAAGCCAGAGTAGTCATTGATGAAAAAAACAAAGTAACATTCGAAGATGTAGCCGGTGCCGATGAAGTAAAAGAAGAACTGGAAGAAATCGTAGAATTCTTGAAGTCACCAAAGAAATTCAATGATATTGGTGCTAAAATTCCGAAAGGCGTACTGTTGTATGGCCCTCCTGGTACCGGTAAAACTTTATTGGCCAGAGCTGTAGCAGGCGAAGCAGGGGTAGCATTCTTTAGCATTAGTGGTTCCGACTTTGTAGAAATGTTTGTCGGTGTTGGTGCATCCCGTGTAAGAGATTTGTTTGATCAGGCGAAGAAAAATGCGCCATGTATTATCTTTATTGACGAAATTGATGCAGTAGGGCGTCAGCGCGGTGCCGGTGTAGGCGGCGGTCATGATGAACGCGAACAGACACTGAACCAGCTGTTAGTGGAAATGGACGGCTTTAACAGCAATGAAGGGATTATCATTATTGCAGCAACCAACCGTCCTGACATTTTAGACCCAGCACTTCTGCGTCCGGGTCGTTTTGACCGTCAGGTAACAGTAGACCGTCCGGATGTACGTGGCCGTGAAGAAATTTTGAATGTACATGTACGGAAAAAACCATTGGCAAGTGATGTAGATTTGTCTGTGATTGCTAAACAGACCGCAGGTTTTACAGGGGCGGATTTAGCCAACCTGGTAAATGAAGCGGCACTGTTATCTGCTCGTCAGGGGCTGAAAAAAATCGGTCAGCAGCAGCTGGAGCAGTCTATTGAACGTGTAATCGCAGGGCCTGAAAAGAAATCCCGTGCAAAAATGAGCGACTACGAAAAAAATCTGGTAAGCTATCACGAAGCAGGGCATGCGCTATGTGGCTATCTGCTGCCGGGTGAAGACCCTGTACACAAAGTATCTATCATTCCTCGCGGTCGTGCAGGCGGCTATACATTGTTCTTGCCTACAGAAGACCGCAACTATATGACACGTACCCATTTGCGTCAGCAGGTAATTATGATGCTGGGCGGTCGTGTAGCAGAAGAACTGGTGCTGAATGAAATTAGTACAGGGGCTTCCAACGACATCGAACGTGCAACCAGTATCATTCGCCGTATGGTGACCGAGTGGGGGATGTCCGATGAGCTGGGCACTATCACATTTGGCAACAACAATAGTGAGCAGGTATTCTTGGGTCGTGATTTGGGTCGTGAGCGCAACTACAGTGAAGCGGTAGCATATTCTATCGACAAAGAAGTAAAACGTATGATGGATGAATGTCATGCGGAAGCAACCAGACTCTTAAGCGAAAATATGGATAAGTTGACACTGATTGCAGAAACACTGAAAGAGCGTGAAACATTGCAGGCCGATGAGTTCCTGGCATTGATGGAAGGTCGTTCTTTAGAAGAACTGGACCAGAAACGAGCAGCCCTGTTGGAAGAACAGAAGGGCATGAAAAAAAGACGTCCAAAACCACAAGATGCAGCAGTATCTGAAGCAAATAGCGAAGATGTACCTCTTGAGGCACAAGCTGCAGAGGCAGAAGAAGCGGTGGAGACTGTGCAGGCTGCTGAGTCGGTACAGGCAAGTGAAACCGAAGATGCAATCGAAGAAATCCCTTGCATTCGCGAAGAAAATGTGGTAGCATCTAATGGTGAGCCTGTTGAAGGTGAAACCAAAAA
>JAFNVD010000030.1 GCA_017383785.1 Peptococcaceae bacterium
AACTGTACCAACTGGTCTAGCGTGCAGTTCTGGAAAGACATGGGCGCAGAGCGTGTGGTACTGGCCCGTGAGCTGTCTTTACCTGAAATCAGAGAAATTCGTGAAAAAGTAGATGTAGAGCTGGAAACCTTTATTCATGGTGCGATGTGCATTTCTTATTCCGGCAGATGTCTTTTGAGCAACTATATGACAGAACGTGATTCCAATCAGGGTCAGTGTGCACAGGCTTGTCGCTGGAACTATAACCTGGTAGAGGAAAAACGTCCGAATGAGTTCTATCCGATTCAGGAAGATGAACGAGGTACCTATGTGTTTAACTCTCAGGATTTGTGCCTGCTGCCTCATCTGAAAGATTTGGTAGATGCCGGTATTGCCAGCTTTAAAATTGAAGGTCGTATGAAGAGTGCCTACTATGTAGCAACCATTATTCGTGCATATCGTAATATGATTGATGCTTGTTTTGAAGGTGCTGCGGTCAGTGATGATATTCATTTTTGGTTGGATGAATTACAGAAAGTAAGTCATCGTCCGTATACTACAGGGTTCTATTATGGTAAACCGGAAAAAGGTGCGCTGACATTAGATGATTCTCAGTACATTCGTCCGTATGATTTTATCGGTGTGGTGCATGATTATGACGAAGCCACAGGCATTGCTACCATTGAACAGCGCAATCATTTCCGTGTAGGTGATACGGTAGAATTTTTCAGTCCGCAGTATGGGTTCTTCCAACAGGAAATCACAGAGATGTGGGACAAAAACGGAGAACCTATTACAGTAGCGCCTCATGCACAGCAGATGGTGCGCATTCCGGTAGTGCACCCGGTATATGATATGGATTTGATGCGAAAACAGGTTGGCGATTCAAAAAAATAATGGGGGTAAATGGAAAGAAAATATCCCGATTTTCCAAAAATGTGCTATAATATGTAGTGTAAATCTTTGGAGGTGTTTCAGTGATGTTTAAACCAGACTACCGTGTAACACACTGTCCGATTTGCGGTACAGAGTTAGAACGGAAGCAGTTTATGGGCTATGGGATTACATCCGGATACAATTCTTCTTGCCCAAACTGTGGGAAGTACAACGACATCTGGGCTTGCGGTATGCGTGAGCTGGATTGTGGCGAATGGCACAGTGGTACTTTTCAGTCCAATTACGGAACTCCAACCGATGAAGAAGCAAAAATCGAAAAACAGAATTATAGCAAACTCAATCGGTTGATTCTGTTAGAAAAACTCAAATGGAAGTTTCAGCGTAAAACTGCAAAGTGATGCAAGCAAAATGCACTACATCACTTGCAGCCATGTGGCTGACCCACTAGAAAAACACGTACAAAAGCACTCGTAAATGCACCAAGTTTTGAAGCATAAGAAATCATATATCGATTACAATAATAGATACAGACCTGAGGCACAAACAAATTTGCTTCAGGTTTTTTCCTGCGGTAGAATTGTATGAAATAAGGAGAGAATGCAGATATGCTGCTGTCTAAAGAACGCATTGTAGAAGTATTTGATCAGGAACAGATAAACGTAGAAATTACAGAAAATAAAATGGGGAATATTGTAGTATCCCGCATGTGTGAACTGTATAAACATCAGGTGTTTGCACAGGACATTCCTTGGGATGACACAGTTGAAAACGCTATCAAAGAGAAAGTGTCCATTGCTGTAAAGCCTGCATTGCGCAAGATGATTGTAGCAGAGCAGCAACACGGCAAACCAATCAAGCCAATCTTGACACTGGCAGGCCCATTGCCATCTCGTAATTCTTTTACATTTGACTTAGTGTTTATGTTTCGCCCGGATCAGCATGACGAACAGATTTTGCAAGATACGCTTAAACTGATTTACAAAATCGATGAATATATTGCCTCGGTACAGCCGGCATAAAAATATGCGGATATTCCTAAATGGAGTATCCGTTTTTCTTTTTGGATATACTAATCAGTATCGGACAAAAAGGATTGCTCACATATGGAGGTATGCGTTATGGGAAAAGTTAAAACCTATTATACCAAAGATATTTTGAAACTGGATTTGGCAGAACAGATGGGGTACCGAGACAAAATCAATCGATATGGCTGGGGAGAATTGACTTCTATCGAAAGCGGCAAACTGGGCGGCATGATGCGCAGCTATATGAAACAGCACAAATGGGAATCATGATTTTCTGCTGTTATAAAACAATTTGAAATTTGATATTGTGATATAAAGAGTGTTATAGTATAATGATAATAATAGAGAAAAATGAGGTGATATCTTTGTCAGCAACAAAACATGAACAAATTATTCAATATATCGAATCTCTGCCGGTAGGCACGAAAGTGTCGGTTCGTCAGGTAGCGAAAGACATGGATGTAAGTGAAGGTACCGCGTATCGTGCGATTAAAACCGCGGAAAATATCGGTTTGGTAAGCTCTATTCCAAAGGTAGCTACCATTCGTATAGAAAAACCGGAGAAAAAACAATTAGAAGATATGACGCTGAATGATATCAATATGATTTTGGAAGGCACCTTTTTGGCCGGTGCACAGCATGGCAATCGCATTCCGAAATCTTTTGCAGCATGCTTTACTATGGATGAGCTGTCGAAAAAGAATATCAATCAGCATACTTTGGTAATCGCCAGCGGCAATGCTGAAATGCAGCGCTATGCCATTCGCAAAGGCGCAGCACTGCTAATTGTAGGCGGCGATGTACCGGGCAGCAGTTTGCTGCGCGAAGCAGAAGAAACCAATACATCTGTCATAATGTCTTCTTATGATGTGTTTGAAACCATTTCTACCATCAATAAAACTATTTATGAACGTCTGGTACAGCCGGAATTGGTACGTATCGGCGATATTATGAAACGTGATGTGTTCACTTTATACCCACACGATACCGTGATGGACTGGCACGAACTGACCTTAAAAACAGGGCATAGCAATTTCCCTGTAATTAATGGAGAAAATAAGCTTTTGGGCTTGGTAACACCAATGTCAGTAACCGGCCTAAGCAGCAATATGCCAATCAGCGAAGTGATGGAAACAGAGATGCTTACTGCCAATCCGCAGAGTCTGGTAAGCCATATTTCCAGATTGCTGGTATGGGAAAATACCGACTTGATACCTGTAGTAGATGATGACAACCTGCTGATGGGTGTAGTAAACCGACAGGATATTATTCAAGCGCTACAACAAACACAAAAACAGCCGCAATTTGGTGAAACCGTAGACAATCTCACACTGAGCGGCTTTAAATTGGGAGATACTGTAGAGGAAAACAAAATCACCATCAAAGGCTTGATTACCCAATTTATGATGAATGAGTCCAATAGCGCAAGTGCCGGTGCAATTTCTATGATTATCAGCAATGCAGCGACTATTGTTGCGCGCAAACAATACCGATTGCAAACTGTTGTAGATGAAATGCATATGATTTGTATCAACACCATTGCACAAGGCGAAGAAATCAGTGTAACAGCAGAATTGCTGCAATTAGACAAAAAAATCTGCAAAGTAGAGGTTGTAGTGACATCGGCCGAGCAATTGAAGTACAAAGCACATGTGATTCTGAAAGTTGTGAAGAAATAAGCAGTTGTTAGATAAACGTATCTATTTAAACAAAAGTGGAAAGGAGCGAACCGATGGAACCTTTTGTACATTTGCATAATCATACAGCATATAGTCTGTTGGATGGTGCCAGCAAAATTGACGAACTGATGAAACGAGCAAAAGAACTGAATATGCCGGCTATGGCCATTACTGATCATGGGGTCATGCATGGTGTAGTGGATTTCTACAAAGCATGCAAAAAAAATGACATCAAGCCAATTATCGGCTGTGAGGTATATGTGGCACCCCGCAGTCGCTTTGACAGACAGCCCGGCTTAGATGACAGTGCATATCATTTGGTGCTCTTGGTAAAAGACGAAATCGGGTATCGCAATTTATCCAAATTGGAATCGTTGGCTTCCTTGGAAGGTTTTTATTATAAGCCCCGTGTAGACCGTGAACTGCTGGAGCAATATCATGAAGGCTTAATTGCCTTGTCGGGTTGTATTGCCGGCGAAGTGGCACAGCGCATACTGGAAGAAAATCTGGATGCTGCCCGGGAAGCGGCCATTTGGTATCGTGATTTGTTCGGTGCAGACAATTATTATTTTGAAGTGCAAAACCACGGTATGCAC
>JAFNVD010000228.1 GCA_017383785.1 Peptococcaceae bacterium
CGCATAATGCGAAATAATTCCGGAAACCGCATATCATAACAAATAGCGAATCCCAGACAACCTAATTCGGTTTGCACCGTTACAATTTGACTTCCGGGTTCTTTATTATCACTTTCACGCACACTGCTGCCATCAGGCAGTGTCATATCGAAATTATGCAGCTTACGATACTTTGCTACAATTTCGCCCGCAGGATTAATTAACACTGACGTATTATAGGTACGCAAACCATTTGAATTAATCTCGCTCATGCTACCGCCATGCACCCAAATACCGCATTCTTTCGCTTTTTGCGCTAAAAGATAAGTGGTAGGCCCTGGAATCGATTCTGCATGCTCCGCTTCCTCACTTAATATAGTAGCCACCTCCGGGAACACTACCAAATCCGCTCCACGCATAGCAGCTTTGTCTATATACTGTAACATTTGTTGCAGATTTTGATTTTTATCATTGCCTGTGTCCATTTGCACAGCAGCCACAATAAACTTTCTCATAAAACCGCCTCATTTAATCGTTTTTATTCTGCCCAGTGTGTTGCACGATCAACAGCTTTCCTCCAGCCGGCACAATTCGCATCACGCACATCTTGATTCATTTGTGGTATAAAATGCTGTTGTTCATGCCAGCGTTTTGCAATTTCCTCTTTGCTTTCCCAATACCCAACAGCAAGTCCCGCCAAATATGCTACACCCAATGCTGTAGTTTCTGTGATCGCCGGACGTTTTACTTCACAGTTCATAATATCCGCCTGAAACTGCATCAAGAAATTATTTTGACATGCACCACCATCTACCTTCAACTCTGTCAAAGAAAGCTCCGCATCTTCTACCATTGCCTGCAGCACATCATTCGTCTGATAAGCAATCGACTCTAACGCCGCACGCACAATATGGCTGCGTCCTGCACCACGTGTCAATCCAAAAATGCTGCCGCGCGCATACATATCCCAGTGCGGTGCACCAAGGCCGGTAAAGGCAGGCACCAAATATACACCGCCATTGTCGGACAATTCCATTGCATATTCTTCACTTTGTGCCGCAGTTTCAATCAAGTGCAGCTCATCGCGCAGCCACTGGATTACCGCACCGCCAACAAAAATAGAACCTTCCAACGCATATTCCACATCATCGTGCATGGTTGCTGCAATAGTTGTAATCAAGCCCTTGCGACTCTGAATAAAGTCTTTCCCAATATTCATCAACAAGAAGCATCCTGTCCCATAGGTGTTTTTCGCCGACCCTCTTTCAAAACACGCCTGGCCAAACAAAGCCGCTTGCTGGTCGCCCGCAATCCCTGCAATCGGCACTTGCACATCACCGGTACCTACATAGCCATATATTTCAGAGGAATTTCGCACTTCAGGCAACATCGCTTTCGGAATATTCAGACGCTGCAGCAGCTTATCATCCCACTCTAGTTCACGAATATTATACAACATCGTGCGGGATGCATTGGTATAGTCGGTGACATGTACTTTGCCACCGGTCAAGTTCCATACCAGCCAGCTATCCACGGTACCAAACAGCAATTCTCCTTTTTCTGCACGCGCTCTTGCTCCAGGTACATGATCTAAAATCCAGCTGATTTTTGTGGCAGAAAAATATGCATCAATTACAAGCCCGGTTGTCGATTGAATATATTCCGCCCAGCCTTCTTCTTTTAATGTATCGCACAAATCCGCAGTACGACGGCACTGCCACACAATGGCATTGTAAATTGGTTTCCCGGTATCCTTTTCCCAAACAATTGTAGTTTCACGCTGATTGGTAATCCCAATGCCGGCCACATCAGCCATAGTAATACCTGCTTTGATTAGCGCTTCTTGCAATACACCGTACTGTGTAGCCCAAATTTCCATCGGATCATGTTCCACCCAGCCCGGTTCCGGATAAATCTGGCTGAATTCTTTCTGCCCAATTGCCACAATGTTCTGTGCATGGTCAAACACAATAGCTCGAGAACTGGTAGTCCCTTGGTCCAGTGCAACAATATATTTCTGCGTTGTATCGGATGTTTTCATCGGATTGCCCTCACTTTATTCTCTAATTTCTCTTTCTTTCATCCTTGTTTTTATGTGTCCAAATATTCTGTTGGTTTTATTTTACGATATTTTTCCGAAAAAATCCACCCCAACAGCCAGGAAAGAAGCATAATTCCCACTACCGATTCATGAAATAAAAAATCCCGCAAAGCAATTTCTCATGGAAATCGCCTCACGGGATTTAATTGATTTATAATTTGCGATTACAGCACTGCAATCAGTACCACAGCCAGCACAAATGCAGTCATGGTAATGATCATTGCTTCACCAATATTTGCACGGTAGTGATCCGGAGTATATCCTTCCGGCACAACGCCATTATCACTATCCATTTCTCTCGGCAATAAGCCAATAAACTGCAGTGGATGTGCAGATAATTTGTTGAAACCATCATATACAGCCAAACATGCTTCGCCCAGAGCCAAACGAGTAGCGCATACCAAAGAAGAAATGCTGTAAATCAGTTTCTTGAATGGTTTACGATAGAACCAGTCGAAGTCCAGAGACAGTTCAGAATGTGGTTTCATATGATCCAAATACATCATAAATGGAATCATAGAAACGCCCAGCAGCTGGATATACGCCATGAAATGGTCAACGGTAAATACATGGTATTCCATTTCCATTGGTAACATGTTGTACAGTAATTCTGGGAATACACCAAACAGAATACACAGTACCGCATCAATACCCATAGCGATATACATACCCAAAGGCACTTTGCGCTGTACCACTACTTTGTCGTTGTCCTCACCAAAGAAAATGAAATAACCCATTTTCAGTGTGATGGACACGAATGTAGCAATACTTGCAATTTTCAAGCACATTTCTACCCACAAGAGACCTGCTTCTGCAGCACCGGTCATGATTACGGATTTACTTACAAACCCGGTGAAGAACGGTACCCCAGAGATGGAGAATGCTGCAATGAAGAAGAACAGTGTCACCAATGGCAGTTTTTTGTACATACCGCCCAGCTCGTTGATTTTGCGAATACCGGTTGTATAGATAATCGCACCAACAGCCATGAACAATAAAGATTTAAATAATACATTGGTAAATGCGTGAGCCGCTGCACCGTTAATGCCCAGCGCATTGCCTACACCCAAACCAGCTACGATAAAACCAATCTGCCCTACAATGTGGAAGGACAACAGACGGCGCATATCGTTTTCGATGATAACAAAGCAGGACGCATACAGTGCCATGAACACACCCAGATAGATCATGATTTCAGACCCACTGAACAGACGAATCATGCAGAATGCAGCCATTTTTGTTGTGAAAGCACCCATAAATACGGACCCTGCAACAGTTGCTTCCGGATATGCATCAGTAATCCATGCATGCAGTGGTACCACTGCCGCATTGATCCCAACGCCTAACAGAATCAGCCAATATGCAGCACCGCTCATACCGGTTAAGCTGTGAATGAAGAAATCACCGCCGCTTACCAAAAGGAACACACCTGCTAACAGCAAGTTACCACCGGTCATGTGCACCAGTAAGTAACGGAACCCAGCTTTTCTGGATGCCGGTGTGTTATTGCACCAAATCAGGAACAGAGAAGTAGCAGCACCCAGTTCCCAGAAGAAAATCATAGTCATCCAGTCGCCGCATAATACAACGCCCAGAATAGAACCGGCATACATCATAGCAGCCATGCATTCCATCCAGCTTTCGCTGTGAGATACATAAAAACCGCCCATAACAGCCATCAAGCTGAAGATCAAAGCGAACATCCAGCCCATTTTGTCTAAATCAATCAGATGCAGCTCCATACCGTTGATAAACGGAATCGCCCAAAGAGCACCTACTTCTAAAGACAATGTAGCCGCTAACGCCAGTAAAGGACCACCTACTACTGCAAATTTACGCAGATTTTTTGGGAGAACAGCAGCAATCAAACCGGCAATGATTAAAATCAAACCAGGATGTAAATTACTCATTATCGTCGTCCTCCTTGTCGTAGTAGTCTTCTTCGCGCTGTACCAGTGGAGCTAAGATTTTTTTGGAGAATAAAATCAATGCCCAGCAGCCTACGAACGCAATTACAATGTCAGCACCCGGAACAGTATCCCAGATTGCATGACCGTGTGGATGTGCAAACAGAATTTCTACCACCAGAGACAGCGCTACCGCTACACCGATGATGATGTAAATTGTTTTCTTTGTCAGTTTATCAAACATCACCAGCCACCTCCAGTCCAGCCAACTGTGATTGCTTCTGCAGCCATGCTAGCCAAATCGTACAGATGAGGGCCAAAGTTTGGATAGATCCCCAAAGCGATTGTCAAAGCTGCTGTTACACAAATTGGAACCAGCATAAATTTGTTTGCTTCTTTGTACTGTTTGAAGTCGCCATTCTGATTTTTCTTGAAGAATGCCAGATAAGAAACAGGCATTAAGTAACCTAAGCTTAACAGCGCACTGCAAATCAAGATTACAATGTAGAATGGCTGGCTAATCTGTAATGCACCTAATGCTAAGTTCCATTTACTGATAAAGCCAATGATAAATGGCATACCTGCAATCCCCAGAGCCGCAACGGTGTAGCAAGCCATGGTGATTGGCATCTGTTTCCCAATGCCATGCATTTCGCTGATGTTTTCTTTGTGTGTGGTAACGATTACCGCACCGGCACACATAAAGAGTGTAATTTTCATCAATGCGTGCGCAACGATGTGGAAATATGCACCCAAGATACTGTATGGAGCCAGCAGTGCTGCACCCAGTACCACATAAGACAGCTGACCTACTGTAGAGAATGCCAGTCTGCGTTTGAAGTTGTCCTGCTGCATCGCAATCAGAGAAGAAGCGATGATTGTAAATGCTGCAAACCAAGCTAAGATATTGGCAACACCCAGCTCAGCCAACAGTTCCGGACCAAATACGAAGCCGATTACACGCAGAACGCAGAATGCACCGGCTTTAACTACCGCTACCGCATGCAGTAATGCAGATACCGGTGTTGGCGCAACCATGGCAGATGGCAGCCAGCCATGTAAAGGCATTACGCCGGCTTTTACAGCACCCGCTAAGATCATCAGCAGGAATAACAGCTGCAGTACCCATTTTGGAGCCATATCGCTGGTCAGGATCCCGCCGGCCTGGAAGTCGATGGTGCCTGCTAATACATACACCATTACGATACCAGCCAAGAACAGCTGACCACATACCAATGTGTAAATTAAATATTTACGCCCTGCAAAACGTGCCTCTTCGTTTCTCGCATGGAATACCAGCGGCCATGTTGCAATTGTCAATAATTCATAGAATACAAAGAAAGTTAACAGGTTGGCAGATAACGCAATCCCGATGGCAGCACACAGTGCAACAGCGAAGGATGCGAAGAAGCCTGTCTGTTCTTTTTCGTGATGTCCGCGCATATAACCGATTGCATAGAAAGAAACCGGAATATACAGGAAAGAAGATACACAAGCAAATACCATACCGGCAGGGTCGGTACGCAGTGTAAACCCAATGGTATCTGTTACCTGGAACAGTGTCCATTCAAATACAGTGCCGGCCAGTACTGCCGGTACCATGGAGAAAATCAAACCGCATTTGATAAATGCAGCAGCCACGCTCCAAAAATCACGTACGTTTGGCTTTTTCCCGGTCAACATGATCAGGATTGCAGCCAGTAAAGAAACACCTACAGCCAGAAATGGTCTAATATCCATAATTGTCATCTCAAGAACACCTCCGGCATACCCAAATTCAGAATTCCGTCAGCAATCATTGCATTGCCGAAGCCCAGAGC
>JAFNVD010000229.1 GCA_017383785.1 Peptococcaceae bacterium
CCGCACTATCAGTACTGATAGTGTTTCCTCTATCATCTGGTTTGTTCGCTTATTTTCAACTGTTTAATTTTCAAAGAGCTTTCGTCTTGCGACAGCTTGTATATACTATCACATCTTATTCTCTCTGTCAACACCTTTTTTCAACTTTTTTAAAGTTTTTTCAGAAGTTTCATATTCTGCTTGGTGTTTCCAGACTGTGGTTTGTGACAGCTTTGATATATTATCATTTCCTCTACCCTTTTGTCAACACCTTTTTTCATTATTTTTTCTTAATTCCCTTTATAGTTTTGATTTCCTCTTAACGAAGCGCTTTAAAGACTTATCGGTTTTCTTTAAATCATAAAAATAATTGAGCCTGCAAATGCAGGCTCATCAAAATAATACTTTTATTCATTTATAATTTCTACATAAGTAGAAGACACATACCCTTGCACACCATCAGTAGTAATAACTTGATACCATACACCATCTTGGTGAATAATTTCTAATAATTCATCTTTATACGCTTGTCCAATTACAGTTCCGTCTATACTGCCAACCGAACGAATATTCAAGCTCCCACTTTGAATTACCACACGTCCAACTTTTTTTTCGTTAAACTGAACATCCGATAGTTGAGTTTCAGGTTTCATTTCACGTTCTACATTTGTATCCGTTGCACTTGCCACAGATACATTATTATAAGTAATTCCAGTATATCTACTGCCTGTCGCAATCTGTGATTCTTCCATTCCATCTGGGCGTTCTTCTTCCTGCTCACGAATAAATTGCTCAACCTCCCAGTTATCCTGTGTCTGAGCAATACTTGCAAGCAGCGTCTGTGATTCCATGCCTTTTTGATGATTTGCATATGCAAGAGCTCCACCACCAATGCAGCCGATTGCAAATGTTAATAAACATATAGATATTATTTTTTTATCCATCTTCTACCCCTTATTCATCATCTTTTTTCGCACTATCGTGTTTTCCTATCACTCCAAGTTTCATCGCACCATATATAATGATAACAGAAATCACTACTAATAGACACATTCCTTGTGCAGGATTTAAATATGTCATAATTAAACCACATAAAGCAAGTACAGCACTCACTGCATATATAATCAATACTGTATTGCGATGACTAAATCCATAATTCAGCAAACAATGATGCAAATGATTTTTGTCTGGCTTAAAAATTGGCTTATTATTCATCTTTCTGCGAATAATTGCAAACAAAGTATCCAAAATAGGAATTGCTAATACCAAAATTGGTGTCACAAGAGATAACACTGTAAAACTTTTGGTGAATCCCATTATCGCAAGCACAGATAAATTATACCCCAAAAACATGGAGCCTGTATCGCCCATAAATATTTTCGCAGGATGAAAATTATATTTCAAAAACCCTAATGACGCCCCTATTAATATTAACGCCATAGAAGCCATTTCTGTTTGACCGGTTGCATAACCCGAGATTGCCATTGTGGCAGCAGCAATGATAGAAGTTCCTGCAGCTAAGCCATCCAAACCATCGATTAAATTAACAGCATTTGTGATCGCTACAATCCATAGCACTGTAAACGGCACACTAAATATATACAGCGGGAATACACCCCCCAATATAAAGTTGGTCATAAACTCCACGCGTACACCAGCAGCAACAACAATACATGCTGCGAAAATCTGACCTAGTAATTTTATTTTTGCAGGCATATCCGTTTTATCATCTATAATACCTACTAGCACCAACACTGTACCACCTGTTAGCAAGCCTATATGCTGCATTGTCATCTCATGACTCAAAAACAATACAGCGAAAAAACTAAGATAAATCGCTAAACCACCCATGCGCGGCATGATTTTTGTATGCACTTTTCGTTCATTCGGCTTATCCACAGCTCCGATTTTGATTGCAAGTTTTGCTACAAATGGCACTAGTATCAAACTAATAAGCAAGGCCAACAATGCCATCATGATATCGTTTAACATATATACGTTCCTCCAACTTGATGTTTTTGCAACATTACAAATTTCAAGAGTATTTTATTATAAAAATAATCCGCCACTACTTTACAACATTACACCTTATTTTGCAACTATTAAATCTGTTTTGTTGCTAAATCACCAAACTTTTTATAGTCACATATGTGTAGACGTATAAACCTTTAAAAAAGTTTCAAAAGCAACTCAGCGGGCTCTTTTGCCTGACGAACCATAATTTCTACTAAATTATCCATCATAGCAAGCTCCTTATCGGAACGATTTGCCAAGCGTTGCATTGCTGTGATCAACTGCTGTGCCGTAACCGTATCTACCCCATAGCATTCTCTTTGGCGCAATAATTGCATGAAGCTACTCACCTTCGGGTCATAAGATAGCGCAATCATTGGTTTAGACAATACTG
Organism: Peptococcaceae bacterium; assembly: GCA_017383785.1. GTDB lineage: Bacteria > Bacillota > Peptococcia > Peptococcales > Peptococcaceae > UBA7185. The sequence continues at coordinate 2,387 of JAFNVD010000229.1, forward strand.
CTCCCATAATCAAGCTATGCAAACGCATACCCAAAATCAAATCCGCATTTTTGAGTAACGCCATGGTATCCCGAGGTGTGTAATTGCCCTCTAATACAATTACACTATTTGCATCCTTCATCTGTGCCGCAATCTTTTGTCCGACCTCTACGTCATCAGGATAATGAAACGGTAGCAACACTACTTGCCAACCTTCCTGTACCGCATAATCGCAATAAGCTGCCACCTCTCCAAACAACTGTTCATTTTGTTGCCAACTACGCACTGCTACCACCAAAATTGGTTTCGTATTATCACAAGCCATCCCACCCTGCACCAACAGCATTCTACCAGCCTCTTGGTCGATATCTTCTGCAGGAATACCCATAACAGGATCAGCACATACCATAATTTCTCGATATACGCCCATCTGCATCAATTCCATACGAGAATCCAAATCGCGTACAGTGATGGCGTCCACTTTATTTAAAATTTTGCGTACCAGTGTACGGTTACGGCCATAGTTGACTGGCCCAATACCTTGTGCATAAATCATAACTTTCTTTTTCATCATCTGCGCCAGTTTGATAATCCCTAGATAATAGATAATCCCATTTTTACTGGTCACATCCTGCAGTAGACTTCCACCACCGCTAATAAGTACATCGCAGTTCTTTACAGCCTTAACCAGACCGCCTTTACTCCAACGATTTACCGCTTTGACATCCAATGCCTGAGCAGTTTTTTCAGGTTGATTGGACAGCACGGTGATATCAATATCTGGTTTTACTTGACGCAAAGCACGTACAATCGCATACAGCACTGCTTCATCACCAGCATTATCAAACCCATAATAACCAGAAAGCAACACTTTCATATTGCTATTCCCTTCTTTCTGTAACCTTAACTATATAATACTTCTTTCCTATTTTTATTTGATTTACAGCCCGCGCTGTTCCAACCGACGATAAATAGCAAATAACATTCTCACACCAATGATCAACAACAGCCCTACTGCAATACCTAACACCAAGCCATTGAAACTACGTTGCATCGACATAATCAGCGCAGTGTGAATATGAGCATAAGTATTTACCAAAGATACCTGGCCAATAATTGCCGGGATGGTTAGAAGCCAATTTTTACGACTTGCGCCAAGCCAAAACAACAACAAAGTAAATGGATACCCAATCAAAAATTCTTTACTACGTGGACGCACCCCCATAACATCATTGAGGAAAGTTCGCATCATAGACTCTGCTGCACTCAGCTCCGCACCGGAATTACCAGTACGACTTAAATAAATAACACCAGCCACAGCCACCAATACACCAAGCATAGTCCATTTATAATCCAGGGCCTTTTCTAACAATTGTTTTACAAATGTTAAAGGTTTTTCTTCGTTCCAGATATACAAAATAAATGGAACCGCCACAATCGGTACTACATGAGCCAGTTTTACACCGATGAACTGATCCAGTTTCAGCATAAATAAGATATCAGCCAAAAGCCCTACCATCAATACCGCACCAATATAGCTGATAGCACATAATTTCAACAATGCTACTACCGATTTTCCAATAGAACGAGCCTCTGGCTTCATGATCAATAAACAAGACAACGTAGGGAAAGTGATAACACTCAATAATGCCATCATTTTCTTTGCCATCGTTGGATTCACTAACAACAGTGCCAACCAAATAGCAATCCCACCTATCAACGCCAAAAGACTAAGCTTTGGCAACCGCATTTCTAATAAAATCAACATTACCCCTGCGATTACCGCTGTACCCACCATCGCCATTAAAATAGTACTAGCAGGAATGCTGGCTGGTTTTTCATACGGTTGATCTAAAGTAAAACCAGACTCTATAAGTCCTGTCTGAATAGATGCTACATAGTTCAAATTACCCTGCAAATTGGCTCCTGGTGTAGTAATATCAAAAAACCGCACCAACAAACTGCGCATATTGCGCTCCCGTGCAGCCAACATCCAACGATCCAGTGCAGAATCCGGTGTCAAGTTACCCATTTCACCATTAGAAATCGTGTGCAAACGAATCACATCTTTGTTCAACAACACCCCTAACTGATTGAGTCCTTTCTGATCAGAAAACTCGATGGTCGCTACAGGTACTACCGTATTGCCCTTGTCATCTTTCAACAAATCAGCCACAGTGCGATTTTTTTGTGGATAACCAGGAATTTCTTTATCATTAAACAACAAATATACTAAGTTAGGCATTGCTTTAATTTCATCAAAAGCCATGCGCAGAGAAGTATCTGTAGGGTTGTCCCAACTGCGCAACTGTGGCACAGTATCCATCCCCAAAGCACTCATACGAGCAATGCTAGCCATATCAAAACCTGCGCCAATCTCTTTAATTTTGTTCAGCGCGGTCACAACCTCACTATCACCATTTGGTACCATGATTGGAATGGTAATCACATCTACTTGCCCAGGATAATAATCAGCTCCCGGCACTTTTTCTAATACATGGTCTTTTACCTGTACTGCAATATTTTTATCTAATAGCGCTACATAAGCATTGGCCGCACTCACTGGAACCTCTTTCGAAACTTTCTCAACATATGAGGCGTGCTCGATGTTATTGCCTACCTCAATAGCTACCTGACCATTGGCATTTAAGCTACCTAAACTCCATTCCTTATATAATACCGCAGATACGCCACGTTCCTGCAAGGCTTTGGCAAATTCCTCTTCCGTCAGATCATTGGCATTGGCCATAGCCACAATATCACTATAGTTTACCACCATCTGCACATTCTTATAATTTGCTTCTGATTGCATGCGTTGTCCCCACAAAAACAAGCTACACAAAACGCCTGCAACTACAATAAGCCATCCTATTTGTTTTAATCGTTTTAACTCCATTTATTCCAACCCCTTATTTGGTTATATTTTTCCACAGATATAATTATTATAACACACAAAAAAAATCACTACAACCAATGAGCATAAAGTTGTAATGATTTTGCTGCAGTATATGTAAAAAACCACGGATATGAAATCCGTGGTTTTGTTGTAGTGTGTAATGTGTATAACAGCAGATTAACGTTTGGAGAACTGAGGAGCTCTTCTTGCGCCTTTTAAGCCGTATTTCTTTCTTTCTTTCATGCGTGGATCTCTTGTTAAGAAACCAGCTTTTTTCAGAACTGGACGATATTCGATATCAGCTTTTAATAAAGCTCTTGCAATACCCAGACGAACTGCACCAGCCTGACCTGTTGTACCGCCACCGTGAGCGTTTACTAATACATCAAATCTGCCTTCTGTTTCAGTTAAAACCAGTGGCTGTCTGATGATCATTTCCAGAGTTTTTTTCTTGAAATAGTCTTTGGATTCTTTGCCGTTAACGATAATCTGACCGTTACCTGGTACCAGTCTTACTCTGGCAACAGAGGATTTACGACGGCCTGTACCGTAGAACTGTACTTTTTCATTTGCCATTGTTCATTTCCTCCTTAACCGATGATTTCCAGTACTTCTGGTTTCTGAGCCTGATGTTTGTGGTCAGCACCAGCATATACGAATAATTTTTTATACATCTGTCTGCCCAGACGGTTATGTGGTAACATACCTTTGATAGCTGTTTCCATAGCCAGAACTGGTTTCTGCGCCATCAAATCTTTGTATGTTGTGGAACGCAGACCGCCTGGATAACGGCTGTGACGACGGAATAATTTCTGTTCTAATTTTTTACCTGTTAAAACTGCATCTTTTGCATTGATAACGATTACATAGTCACCGCAATCAACGTTTGGTGTAAATGTTGGTTTATTTTTACCTCTTAATACTGCAGCAACCTGAGAAGCTACACGACCCAGTGGTTTGCCAGCTGCATCAACTACATACCATTTTTTTTCAACCTCATTTGGTTTTGCCATATAGGTGGTACGCATTGTATTCCCTCCTTAGAAATATCAAACATATCAATTTATATGAGTTTCTATAGTAAAGATCCGGGGCTCTGGATCATAGACTAACAATTCTCAAAACACACTTGTATATTTTACCGTGTGCTTTTCCATTTGTCAATAGAAAAATGATTAACAAAATACATCTAACCTATTAGCAAATTACAATTCTCGCATTAGTTGCGATAATATACATCACACAAATATAATCCACTAGCAGGTGCAGTTCTGCCCGCTAAATGACGATTTTGCGTTGCTAATGCTTGTGGAATAGAATCAATAGATTTGCGTCCTAATCCAATATCTAATACGGTACCAACCATAATACGCACCATATTATACAAAAAACCATTTCCGTATACATCAAAAATTATCCAGTCACCGTCACGTCTCATATTCATGTAATAGACAGTACGTACAAATGTTTTTACTGTAGCACCAGCTGAGCAAAATCCTTGATAGTTATGCGTTCCCTCTAGCAATTTACACGCTTGCTGCATTAATGCATCATCCAACAGACCCGGATATTGATAAAAATACTGATTGCCGAAAACAGTTGTGATATCCGTATTTTTCACTCTATATTGATAGTGTTTCCCTAATGCCGATTTTCTAGCATGAAATTCCATATCTACTTCTTCACAACTTATAACATGCACATCTTTAGGTAAATGTTGATTCACTGCATTTGCCAATTTATCCACTGGAATCATCGACTCCGTAAAAAAATGTACAACTTGCCCTAAAGCGTGTACACCACGGTCTGTACGGCCTGCACTATGCACTTTAGTTTCTTCTTTTAGCAATCCACCTATAGCTGTTTCCAATACTTCCTGTACCGTTGGAAGTGTTTCTGGACTTAACTGTGCCTGAAAGCCATAATATCGACTACCATCATATGCAATTACTGCTTTGATATTGCGCATCATGAATACCGCCCTTCATCAAATTATATCATACGAGAGCATATAGCCAGCAGTGCCATACATACACATATCCCTGCCACAAACAAATCTCTTTTCGTATATTGTAATGCTTTCAAACGAGTCCTATTGGCACCACCGTGATAACAACGTGCTTCCATGGCAATCGCTAGCTCATCCGCACGCTGAAAAGCACTTAAAAACAACGGCACTAACAACGGAACCAATGCCTTTACTTTTTCAACAATATTGCCTGAATCAAAATTTGCACCACGAGCTGCCTGGGCTTTCATAATTTTATCGGTTTCCTCAACTAAGGTCGGAATAAAACGTAATGCAATACTCATCATCATTGCAAGTTCATGTGCAGGTAGACCGATGCGTTGAAACGGTTTCAACAAATGTTCTATTCCATCTGTTAATGCAATTGGCGTAGTAGTAAGCGTTAAAATTGATGTAATGCTGATCAATAACACCAATCTTGTCCCCATAAAAATTGCTTGCTTAATACCTTCCTCCGTAATTTTAAGAAAACTCCACTGCCACACGATTGTCCCAGGAGTCATAAATATTTGCAATGCAACTGTTAATAGTACAATAAATAAAATCATTTTTAATCCGCGGAAAAAATATTTAATCGGAATCTGCGAAATCATAACTACCAATATAGAAATCAACAGCATGCCTAACAAACCATAAAAATTGTTTACAACAAATAGGGATATCATATAGATTAATATTGCTATAATTTTTGTACGAGGATCTAATTTATGCAAAAAAGAATCGCTCGGATAATACTGCCCGATAGTAATATCACCTAACATTAGACTCCCCCTCCCTGCCGTTCGCGTCTTGCTAACTCACGCAATATTTCTCGTTTCACATCTTCCGGATGGAATAAGTCAGTTCGTACATCCCAACCTTTTTCATGAAGTTCTAATAAAAGACTTGTTAACATCGGAACACCGAGCCCTATTTCAGACAATATATCCGGTTGTGCAAAAACTTGTTGAGGAGTCCCTTCTAATTTGATACTCCCTTTTTCTAACACAACCAGACGTTGCGCATAACGCGCAATATCATCCATACTATGTGATACCATTACTACTGTCAAACCTTGACGATGCAACTCTGCTGTTAATTCTAGAAATTCTTCACGCCCTTTCGGGTCAAGGCCTGCCGCAGGTTCATCCAAAATTAAATATTTCGGTTTCATCGCTAATACGCCTGCGATAGCAATACGTCGCTTTTGCCCTCCACTCAAATCGAAAGGAGATTTCTTGCGCAGTTTTTTACTCAATTTTAGCAATTCCATCGCTTCTACAACACGTTGTTGCACCTCGCTATCACTTAAGCCCAAATTGCGAGGACCAAAAGCAATATCCTGTTCTACAGTTTCTTCAAAAAGCTGATATTCAGGATATTGAAATACAACACCTACCTGCATACGCAATGCCTTTAATCTATTTTTTGCTTCCTTACCGTTAATATTTACACCATCTACTATCACTTCACCACTCGACGGTTTTAAAAGTCCATTAAAATGCTGAATGAGGGTAGATTTCCCGGAACCAGTATGACCTGCAATTCCGAGAAATTCACCCTCATTCACATTCAGACAAATATCCCGAAGCGCATAACTCTCTTTTGCGGAGCCTTTCTGATAGATATGGGAGACGTTTTTCATTTCTAATGACATAATGCGTTCACCATTTCCTCAATTGTCATGATATCTGCTGCAATATAATTCTTTTCTTTATGTAACAATGCTGCGAGTTCCGTTATTGGTGGAACATCCAACTGCATTCGTTTTAATAAATCAACTTGACTAAATACCACACGAGGGGTATCCACTAATATGACTTTTCCCTGTTCCATTACCACTACACGATCCGCCAGTACGGCTTCTTCCATAAAGTGAGTAATATTCACTACAGTTAAACCCTCTTCTTTATTTAACCGCTGCATTGTTTCCATCACTTCGCGTCTACCTTGTGGGTCTAGCATAGCGGTCGGTTCATCAAATACAATGTATTTCGGTCGCATTGCTATAATTCCTGCAATAGCAACTCGCTGTTTTTGACCACCCGAAAGTAGATGTGGCTCTTTATCTTTAAATGCTGTCATACCAACCAATTCAAGAGCTTCATCTACACGTTGCCGAATTAATAATGGCTCCATTCCAATGTTCTCCGGACCAAATGCAACATCTTCTTCCACAGTTGTCGCAATCAATTGATTATCCGGGTTTTGAAACACCATACCAACACTCTGACGTATTGTCCATAAGTCGGCTTCGTTTGCTGTATCGACAGCGTCAACTTCAACTGTCCCTTCAGTTGGTAACAAAAGAGCATTTAAGTGTTTTGCCAATGTAGACTTTCCACATCCATTATGCCCTAACACAGCAATATGTTCCCCATCCTGAATCGTAAGGGAAACATCATCTAACGCTTTGACTTCTTGGTTTGTTGATTCTTTATGATATATGTGGGTTAAATGATCAATTTTAATCATTATTTTCTTCGGGAAACAGTAGAAGTCAGGAAGAAATTCCTGACTTCCACACCCTTCTCCTTATACCAATTCTACAATAGCCATTGGTGTACCGTCACCACGACGATATCCTGCTTTTACCACACGAGTGTAACCACCCTGACGGTCTTCGTATTTCGGAGCAATTTCATCAAATAATTTCTTAGCTACATCTTCTTCTGTTAAGTAAGCCAGAGCCTGACGATAAGCATGCAGATTGCCCTGTTTACCCAGAGTAATCATTTTTTCAACTACACGTCTAACTTCTTTTGCTTTCGCTTCAGTAGTTTCAATCTGACCATATTTCAGTACAGATGTAGTCATATTTCTTAACATCGCACGACGCTGAGAACTATTACGACCTAAATTTCTATGAGGCATTCCCAAGTTCCTCCTTTACTACAAAATCACTTTTATTCTTCAGTGGATCTCAGGCCTAAGCCCAATGCTTCCATTTTATGCTGAACTTCTTCCAGGGATTTTTTACCCAGGTTGCGAACTTTCATCATATCGTCTTCTGATTTCTGTGTCAATTCAGAAACGGTATTGATGCCAGCACGTTTTAAACAGTTGTAGGAACGAACAGATAAATCTAACTCTTCGATAGTCATATCTAAGATTTTGTTCTTTTCCTCTTCCTCTTTTTCTACCATGATTGGAACATGATCCATGCCATCAGCCAAACCAATAAACAATTTCAAGTGATCACTTAAAATTCTAGCAGCTAAACTGATTGCATCATCCGGTTTAATACTCCCATTGCTCCACAGTTCAATTGTCAGTTTATCATAGTCAGTCCGCTGACCAACACGAGTATCTTCCAAATAAAAGTTTACTTTGTGAATAGGAGTATAGATAGAGTCAATCGGAATAGTTCCAATTGGCTGATCTTCCTTTTTGTTTTTTACAGAAGATACGTAACCGCGGCCACGTTCTACAACCATTTCGATGTATAAATGACTATCATCATCTAATGTCGCAATGTGTAAATCGCCATTCAGTACTTCGATAGATTCGGTAGTAATGATATCAGCTGCTGTTACTTCGCCAGGCCCATGGGCATCGATTACGATAACCTGTGGTTCTTCCGCTTCAGACTTCAGAGCCAAAGATTTGATGTTCAGAACAATGTCTGCTACATCTTCCACTACGCCAGGAACTGTAGAAAACTCATGCAGTACACCATTAATTTTAATAGATGTTACTGCAGCACCAGGCAGAGAAGACAGTAAAATACGTCTCAAAGAGTTCCCCAGTGTTGTGCCATAGCCCTTTTCCAGGGGTTCAACAACATATTTACCATAAGTATTGTCGTCGCTTTTTGCAACGCATTCAATATTTGGTTTTTCAATCTCAATCATAATTTAGCCTCCTACTTATACGCAGTATAACCTAAGAGTAATGATTATCAATTATTTGGAGTACAACTCAACAATCATCTGTTCTTCAACTGGTATATCGATATCTTCTTTGCTTGGCATTCTTACAACTTTAGCAGACAAATTGTCTACATCCAGTTCTAACCATGCTGGAGGATTTTTAGAAGCCAGAGCATCTACTAATTCTTTAATGATAGCAGAATCTTTGCTGGATTCTTTCAGCTGAATTACATCGCCAACTTTCAATTCGATAGAAGGAATGTTAGCTTTTTTACCATTCAGTGTGAAGTGGTTATGACGAACGAACTGTCTAGCCTGGTTTCTGGAAGAAGCAAAACCTGCACGATAAACAATGTTATCGAAACGGCTTTCCAGAATTACTAACAGATTTTCACCTGTAACGCCCTGCTGACGTTCAGCTTTTTCAAAGTATGTTTCGAACTGGCCTTCCAGAACACCGTAAATACGACGTGCTTTCTGTTTTTCTCTTAACTGTAAGCCATATTCGCTCTGTTTTGCTCTACGCTGGCCGTGCTGACCTGGAGCATAATTTCTTTTTTCAATTGCGCATTTACCGGAGTAGCAACGATCCCCTTTCAGGAACAGTTTTACGCCTTCTCTACGGCATAAGCGGCAAACAGGACCTGTATATCTAGCCATTTCCTCAGTACACCTCCTAGACTCTTCTACGTTTTGGTGGACGACAACCATTATGAGGAATTGGAGTTACGTCCTTAATCATGCTTACTTCTAAACCTGCAGCCTGTAAAGAGCGGATTGCAGCTTCTCTACCAGCGCCAGGACCTTTTACATAACATTCAACTTCTCTTAAACCATGTTCCATTGCAGCTTTTGCAGCAACATCAGCAGCTGTCTGTGCAGCAAATGGAGTGCTTTTTCTGGAGCCTTTGAAGCCCATACCACCAGCACTAGCCCAAGATAACGCGTTACCATTCATGTCAGTGATAGTAACGATGGTATTGTTAAATGTAGATTTGATATGAGCAATGCCTTTATCAACGTTTTTACGTTCTCTGCGTTTTACACGAGTATTAGCAGTCTTTGGTCTAGCCATTTAACCTATCACTCCTTATTTTTTGCGTTTTGCGCCTACGGTTTTAATTTTACCTTTACGTGTTCTTGCGTTTGTTTTAGTTCTCTGACCTCTTACTGGTAAACCTCTACGATGTCTTACACCGCGATAGCAACCGATTTCGGACAGACGTTTGATATTCAGAGATACTTCACGACGCAGGTCACCTTCAACCTTCATGCCACCGATTACATCTCTTAATTTCTGTACTTCTTCTTCTGTTAAATCACGTACTCTAGTGTCTGGGTTGATACCAGTCTGAGCCAGAATTTTTTCAGAAGTAGCTTTGCCAATACCATAGATATATGTTAAGCCGATTACGACTCTTTTTTCTCTAGGTAAGTCAATACCAACGATACGTGCCATTTATTGTTGCACCTCCCATGAGAAGCTCTATTTTAATTAACCTTGTTTCTGTTTGTGTTTTGGATTTTCGCAAATTACCATAACTGCACCTTTACGGCGGATAATTTTGCATTTTTCACAAATTGGCTTTACAGAAGCTCTTACTTTCATTATTATACCCTCCTTATAGGCAATAGGAAGTATCCGCTTTACTTAAACCGGTATGTGATACGACCACGTGTCAAATCATATGGAGAGAGTTCAACGGTAACTCTATCCCCCGGTAAAATTTTGATAAAATTCATTCTGATTTTCCCAGAAACATGTGCCAACACTTTGTGCCCATTTTCCAGTTCAACCTGAAACATTGCATTTGGCAGAGGTTCAATAACTGTACCTTCTACTTCAATGACATCCTTAGACATATGAGATAGCCTCCTTCATTACACCTTTCACTTTTGTTATTCCGCCAAAAAACTCATTTCAAATAAACTTCATAAATCAGCCTTCAAAATGAGTATCGATGCTCATCCAAGTATCATGTACATCGTTTTCGCGGAAATCAGATTGCTGTCGGAACGCCATGAATCTACACTGTACTAATCAGTCTGCAGAGCCATGACACATTCCGCAATCTGGCTTAGATCTTTGGTTCTAACATTTAACGCACCGATTATTTTTCTAATGCAGTACGGATATCAGCCAATACATCCTCCATCGATTTACTACCGTCGATAGAGCTCATAATACCTTTGGATTTATAGTAATCAATCAGTGGTGCAGTCTGTGCTGCATATACATCCAAACGATTACTTACTGTTTCAATTGTGTCGTCTCCGCGCTGGTACAATTCCCCACCGCACTTGTCGCAAACGCCTTCAACTTTTGGAGCTTTGTTAGCAATATGATAAGTAGCACCACATGTGCGGCACACTCTGCGACCGGTTAAACGATCAACTAGAAATGCTTTATCCACTTCGATGTTTACTACACAATCCAATGCCATATCCAATTCTGCCAAAATTGTATCTAATGCATCTGCCTGTTGTACAGTTCTTGGGAACCCATCCAATAAGAAACCTTCTTTGCAGTCGGCTTCTGCGAGACGTTCTTTTACGATACCTACAGTTACTTCATCAGGAACTAACTGACCCTGATCCATATAACTTTTCGCTTTCAGACCAAGTTCGGTACCGTCTTTTTGTGCTTTACGAAACATATCTCCAGTAGAGATATGAGGAATCTGATATAAATCAACCAGCTTTTCCGCCTGTGTACCTTTACCGGCACCAGGAGGCCCCATCAGTATAATTTTCACAGCAATCCCTCCTACTCAGATTATTTCATAAAACCTTCATAGCTACGCATCAATAAAGATGCTTCCAGCTGTTTCATTGTATCTAATGCAACACCTACTACGATCAGCAGTGCTGTACCACCAAAGTACAGTTCCAAACCAGTGATCCCCATAATAATTGCTGGTAAAACAGCAATTGCAGCTAAGAAGATCGCACCGAATAATGTAATACGGCTCATTACTTTAGAAATGTACTCGGATGTTGGTCTACCAGGACGTAAACCTGGGATAAAACCACCATTTTTCTTAATGTTTTCAGCTACATCCACTGGATTGAAAGAAATCGCAGAGTAGAAGTAGGTAAAGAACACAATCAGCAATGCATACAAAATGTTGTAGAAGATGCCGGATGCATCAAAAACATTTGTAATCGCCTGGGCAAAACCGCTATTCGGGAAGAAGGAAGCGACTGTACCAGGGAACATCAAAATAGACATTGCAAAGATTACAGGAATAACCCCTGCGGAGTTTACTTTGATAGGAATATGAGTAGACTGACCGCCATATACTTTGCGACCAACTACACGTTTCGCATACTGAACAGGAATTCTTCTCTGACCTTCCTGAATAGCTACTACAGCAACAATTGCAGCCAAAGCGACTGCTGCAAACAGCAATACAACCAAGACACCAATTGCTCCTCTTTCTACAATATAGCTATAGAGTGTCAGACAACCGCTCGGAATACGAGACACGATACCAGCAAAGATAATCAAAGAAATACCATTACCAATACCTTTTTCTGTAATCAACTCACCGATCCACATTAAACATGCTGTACCAGCTGTCAATGTCAGAGCTACCAATGCGATGCTACCGATAGAAGTATTCACCAGCGCACCTTTAAACCCGAAGGAAACACCGATTGCTTGAACAAACGCCAATACAACTGTTAAATATCTTGTATATTCAGCGATTTTTTTACGATCTTCTTTTGCAAGCTGCTCCAGTTTAGGAATAATAACTGTTAACAGCTGCATAATGATGGATGCGTTGATGTATGGTGTAATACTCATAGCGAAAATAGAGAAGTTTTTAAACGCACCACCAGAAATCATATCAAAGAAGCCTAACAATTTAGCCTGCTCTGTTAACTGATGGATTACTTCGCCATTGATATTAGGCACAGGAATATGTGCACCAATACGGAACACTAAAAACATCATTAATGTAAAAAGAATCTTTTTACGGGTATCTTCAGCTTTTACTGCACTTTTGAGAGTTGATAACAATTAGATCACCTCAACTCGGCCGCCAGCCGCTTCGATTTTTGCCTGAGCGGATTTGCTGAAAGCATTTGCTTTTACTGTAAATGCTTTTGTCACTTCACCATTGCCCAGAATTTTTACACCGCCGTTTTCAACCTGTTTAACGATACCGTTATCAAATAACAGTTCAGGTGTGATTTCTACACCAGCTTCAAAACGGTTCAGTACATCAAGATTAACTTCAGTGTAAGTTACTTTAAATACTGCGTTTGTGAAACCTCTTTTTGGCATACGACGCTGCAATGGAGTCTGGCCACCTTCGAAGCCAGGGCCTTTACCGCCGCCAGAACGTGCTTTCTGACCTTTATGACCTTTACCGGCTGTTTTACCCAGACCGGAACCAATACCTCTACCTTTGCGTTTTGGAGCCTGTTTAGCCCCGTCTGCAGGTTTCAGCTCATGGAGTTTCATTTGAACACACCTCCTATATTAAGCTTCCACTTCTTCAACACTTACTAAGTGATTTACTTTTGCAATCATACCTCTGATAACAGCTGTGTCTTCCTGAACAACGGAGCTGTTTGTTTTCTTAAGGCCCAGAGATTTAACAACGTTTCTCTGTCTTTCGGAGGAACCGATCACACTTTTTACTAAAGTAATTTTAAGCTGTGCCATCTCAGAATCCCCCTTAACCTAAGATTTCCTCAACGCTCTTACCACGCAGTCTTGCAACATCTTCTACACGTTTCATGGAGCCTAAGCCCTGAACAGTAGCTTTTACGATGTTCAGACTTGTGTCAGAACCCAGAGATTTAGCCAGAATATTTTTGATACCAGCTAATTCTACAACCGCACGTACTGCGCCACCTGCGATAACCCCTGTACCTTCAGCAGCTGGTCTCATCATAACGCGAGCTGCGCCATAACGTCCAACCAGTTCGTGTGGGATAGTACCATTAACTACTGGTACTTCAATCAGATTTTTCTTTGCATCTTCAATGCCTTTACGGATTGCTTCTGGTACTTCGTTTGCTTTACCCATACCAACGCCAACAATACCGTTTTCGTTACCAACAACAACCAGAGCACTGAAGCTCATACGACGACCACCTTTTACGGTTTTCGCTACACGGTTGATCTGTACAACTTTTTCTTTTAATTCATAGTTGTTAGCATCTATTCTTGCCACTATCTTTCCCTCCTCCGTCATTGATTAGAAGTCAAGACCGGCCTCTCTAGCTCCTTCAGCCAGAGCCTGGATACGGCCATGATACAGGTTGCCCCCGCGGTCAAATACAACTTTTTCGATGCCGTTTTCCAGAGCTTTTTTCGCTACAGCGGCACCTACTGCTTTAGCAGCATCTGTTTTAGTACCATCTACTTTTACTTCTAATGTAGAAGCAGCAACCAGTGTTTTACCAACTGTATCGTCGATAATCTGAGCGTAGATATGCTGTGTACTTCTGAATACTGCTAAACGTGGTCTTTCCGGAGTCCCTTTAATTTTATTTCTGCTTCTCCAATGTTTTTTCATACGGATGCTCTTTTTAGGAGTCTGTTTAATCACGTTTATTCACACCTTTCATTGGAGCTGGCTCTCTAACTAGAGAAACGGCTATTATTTACCGCCAGATTTACCAGCTTTCAATTTAACAACTTCGCCTGCATAACGGATACCTTTACCTTTGTAAGGTTCTGGTTCACGTACAGCACGGATATTTGCTGCCAGGCTGCCAACTTTTTCTTTATCAATACCCTTAACTACGATCTGGGTTGGAGCTGGTACTTCAATTTCCATACCATCTTCAGGTTCAAATTCTACTGGATGGGATTTACCAACCTGCAGAACCAGTTTTTTACCCTGCATCTGTGCTCTATAACCTACACCAACCAGTTCCAGGTTTTTGGAGTAACCCTGAGTTACACCAACTACCATGTTGTTTAACAGTGTACGGGTTAAACCCCACAGTGCATTTTTGCTATCATCTGGGCAAATTACTTTAACCTGGCCGTTTTCCTGTTCCAGGATCATATCAGGATGTAATTGTTTTTCTAACTGACCTTTTGGGCCTTTTACAGTTACATAATTACCTTCAGCGATTGTTACTTCAACGCCGTCAACAATGCTAATAGGAAGTTTACCAATTCGGGACATTTCTGCACCTCCTGAACTACCAAGTTTTTATCTTACCATACGTAGCAGATAACTTCGCCACCCAAACCATGTTTGCGAGCTTCTTTATCTGTCATGATTCCTTTAGATGTAGAGATAATTGCAATCCCTAAACCACCTAATACTTTTGGAATCTCGTCTTTTTTGCAATATACTTTCAGACCTGGTTTACTAATGCGTTTCAAGCCAGAAATAACTTTTTCACGATTAGGACCATATTTTAAGTATACACGGATGATGCCCTGTTTTCCATCCTCAATCTGCTCATAATCCTTGATAAAACCTTCGTTTTTCAGGATTTCAGCTAATGCGATTTTGGTTTTGGAAGCAGGAATTTCTACTTTCTCGTGCATAACCATATTTGCATTACGAATTCTTGTTAAAAAATCTGCAATTGGATCTGTCATTACCATTTACAGCGACCCCCTTCCATACTCAGGTTTTACCAACTGGATTTTGTTACACCAGGCAGCTGGCCTTGATAAGCTAATTCACGGAAACATACACGGCATAAACCGAATTTACGCATATATGCATGTGGACGTCCGCAAACTTTACATCTATTTACTTCACGTACTTTGTATTTAGGTGCTTTACGCACTTTCATGGATGTTTTTGCCACAGGATTACCTCCTAACCAATTAACTTGCGAATGGCATACCCAGAAGTTTCAGCAGAGCTCTGCCTTCTTCATCGGTTTTTGCAGTTGTTGCAAATACGATTTCCATACCTCTGATTTTGTCAATTTTATCATATTCGATTTCAGGGAAGATCAGCTGTTCTTTTAAGCCCAAGCTGTAGTTCCCTCTACCGTCGAAGGATTTTGGAGAAACGCCTCTGAAGTCACGAACACGTGGCAGAGCAACGCTCACCAGTCTATCAACGAATTCATACATACGGTCACCACGCAGTGTTACTTTAACACCTACTGGCATACCTTCTCTCAGTTTGAAACCAGCGATAGATTTTTTTGCTTTTGTTACAACAGGTTTCTGACCTGTAATCAGAGTCAGGTCGTTGATTGCTGCATCTAATGCTTTTGGATTCTGAGTAACTTCACCCAGACCAATGTTGATAACAACCTTATCCAGTTTTGGAATAGCCATTACGTTTGTATATTTGAACTGTTCCTGTAAACCAGGCACTACTTCATTCAGATATTTATCTTTTAATCTACTAGCCATTTCAATATAGCCTCCTTTCCATCAAGACTATCAATTAAAGTGCTTTACCACATTTACGGCAAACACGAGTTTTTGTACCATTCTCGATGGTGTGCGCTACTCTTACACCTTTTTTGCATGTGCTGCAGAAAGGCATTACGTTAGAAACGTGAATAGCAGCTTCTTTTTCAATAATACCACCCTGTGGCATTTTCTGAGTTGGTTTGGTGTGACTTTTTACGATTGCAACGCCTTCCACAACAACTTTGTCCTGGCTTGGGATTACCTGAACCACTTTACCAGTTTTACCTTTATCTTTACCAGCGATTACGATAACTTCATCGCCTTTTTTAACGTTCATTTTCGCCACTTTATTCACCTCCAAGGCTACTTATTACAGCACTTCTGGAGCCAGAGAAACGATTTTCATGAAATCTTTATCACGCAGTTCTCTAGCTACTGGCCCGAAGATACGAGTTCCTCTTGGGCTCTTATCATCTTTAATGATAACCGCTGCATTTTCGCTAAAGCGAATGTAAGAACCGTCTGGTCTACGAACAGATTCTTTTGTTCTTACAACTACTGCTTTAACTACATCACCTTTCTTGACAACGCCACCAGGTGTTGCTTCTTTAACAGCAGCAATGATGATATCACCTACAGATGCATAACGACGTCCTGTACCACCCAGTACACGAATGCACAGTAATTCTTTAGCACCAGTATTGTCACCGACTTTCAGTCTGGTTTCTTGTTGAATCATTTTAGGTTACCTCCTTCCGGCAACATCTCGTTGTGAAAAAACTACACAACTTAAACGATTGTAGCCTTTTCAGTAATTTCAACAACACGCCATCTTTTATCTTTACTCAGTGGACGTGTTTCCATAATTTTTACTTTATCTCCTACTTTGCAGGCATTTTCTTCGTCATGAGCTTTGTATTTTTTAGTCATGGCTGTGATTTTGCCGTACAGAGGATGACGGAAATGGTTTTCGACAGAAACAGTTACTGTTTTGTCCATTTTATCGCTTACTACAACACCGTAGCGTACTTTACGATTTCCTCTTTCCACGTTGTAACCTCCTCACTCGAGCCTAGGCCTGTTCTTTAATTTCACGTTCCCGTAAGATTGTTTTTGCTTTCGCAATGTCTTTACGGATTTCTTTGATTTTCATTGGGTTTTCTAACTGGCCGGTAGCCATCTGGAAACGCAAATTAAACAGTTCTTCTTTGAGATCTACAACTTTCTTTTCTAATTCAGCTGTGCTTAAGTCTCTCAGTACATTAACCTTCATTTACGTCACCGCCTTCTTTTTTAACGAATTTGCATTTAACAGGCAATTTGTGCATTGCTAAACGCATAGCTTCTCTAGCTACTTCTTCAGGAACGCCAGACAGTTCGAACATTACTCTACCTGGTTTTACAACTGCTACCCAGTAATCAGGAGCACCTTTACCGGAACCCATACGTACTTCAGCAGGTTTTGCTGTTACAGGTCTGTCTGGGAAAATTTTAATCCATACTTTACCACCACGTTTGATGTAACGAGTCATCGCAATACGGGCAGCTTCAATCTGACGGTTAGTGATCCAAGCACCTTCCAGTGCCTGCAAACCATATTCACCGTATGTTACTTTTGTACCTTTATGTGCTTCACCTTTTAAGCTTGCACGATGTGGTCTACGCCATTTTACTCTTTTTGGCACCAACATGATTAGTTGCCTCCTTCCTTAGTCTGAGCGTTTTTAGCTCCAGGAAGAACTTCCCCTTTATAAATCCAAACTTTTACGCCGATTTTGCCGTAAGTTGTATCTGCTTCTGCAAAACCATAGTCGATGTCTGCACGCAGTGTGTGCAGTGGCACTTTACCTTCGCTGTACCATTCTGTACGAGCGATATCAGCACCAGCCAAACGACCGGACAGCGCAATTTTAACACCTTCAGCACCGGATTTCAGTGCACGACCTACAGCCTGTTTCATGGCTCTACGGAACGCTACACGTCTAACCAGCTGAGCTGCTGTTGCTTCTGCAACCAGCTGAGCATCTGCTTCTGGTCTTTTTACTTCCTGGATGTTGATGTTTACCTGTTTACCAGTCATCGCTTCCAGTTCTTTGCGCAGTTTTTCGATTTCAGAACCTTTAGCACCGATTACGATACCAGGTTTTGCTGTGTGAATTGTCACTCTCAGTTTGGTGTTACCAGTTCTTTCAGTGATAATATCAGAAACGCCGCTTTCGAATAATTTGGTTTTTACATATTTACGAACTTTCAAATCTTCGTGGAGGAGTTCTTCATAATTTTTATCAGCATACCATCTAGCGTCCCAGTCTTTAATGACGCCGATACGCATTCCTTTAGGACTTACTTTTTGACCCACTGAGTATTCCCTCCTTATCTTTCGCTTACCATAACGGTAATGTGGCTTGTTCTTTTACGAATACCATCCGCTCTGCCCATTGCTCTAGGTTTAAATCTTTTTAAAGATGCACCCTGATCAACATAAGCAGTGCTTACATACAAGTTATCAACATTCATGTTGTAGTTGTGTTCAGCATTTGCTACAGCAGATTTTAATACATTTAATACTAAGTCAGCACCTTTGTGCGGTGTAAATTTCAGAATCGCATATGCTTCTCCTACGCTTTTACCACGAATCAGATCAACAACCTGACGTGCTTTTCTTGGAGAAATTCTTACGAATTTAGCGACAGCTTTCGCTTCCATTGCGAAACCCCCTCTCTTATCTCTATCTCAAGGAAGTCGACCGTTCGGTATCACCGTGGCCTTTATAAGTACGTGTTGGCGCAAATTCGCCCAGTTTATGACCAACCATATCTTCAGTTACATAAACAGGAACATGTTTACGACCATCATGAACAGCAATTGTATGACCGATGAATTCTGGGAAGATTGTAGAACTGCGGGACCATGTTTTGATGACTTTTTTGTCACCAGATTCATTCATAGCCACGATTCTGTTGTACAATTTCTCTTCAACAAAAGGTCCTTTTTTCAATGATCTACTCATGAGGATATTTGCCTCCCTTCGCGCAAGTTAATTATTTTTTCTTGCGTGATTTAACAATGAATTTATCGTTTACGTTATTTTTCTTACGAGTGTTGCCGCCGTGAGCAGATTTACCCCAAGGGCTAACTGGACATTTACGGCCAACAGGAGCACGACCTTCACCACCACCATGTGGGTGATCGTTAGGGTTCATTACAGAACCACGTACAGTAGGTCTAACACCCATCCAACGGGTACGACCAGCTTTACCGATGTTGATGATTTCATGTTCCAGGTTACCAACCTGACCGATTGTTGCACGGCAAGTTGTCAGAACCATTCTTACTTCACCGGATGGCAGTCTCAGCTGAGCATATTTGCCTTCTTTAGCCATCAGCTGTGCAGATGTACCTGCAGCACGGCATAACTGAGCACCTTTTTCTGGTTTCAATTCAACGTTGTGTACGATTGTACCAACTGGGATGTTAGCGATTGGTAAGCAGTTACCTGTTTTGATATCGGATTCTGGACCGGACACTACTACATCGCCAACTTTTAAACCATTTGGAGCGATGATGTATCTTTTTTCACCGTCAACATAGTTTAACAGAGCAATACGTGCAGAGCGGTTTGGATCGTATTCAATAGTAGCTACTCTAGCTGGAATATTGTCTTTATTACGTTTAAAGTCAATTACCCGGTACTGTCTTTTGTGACCGCCGCCGTGATGACGAACTGTGATGCAGCCCTGTGCATTTCTACCAGCGTGTTTTTTCGCAGGAGCTAACAGAGATTTCTCTGGTTTGCTTGCTGTGATTTCTTCGAATGTAGAAACGGTCATCTGACGTCTACCAGGAGAAGTAGGCTTAAAACTTTTTACTGCCATTGCAGTTCCCTCCTTCTGGGTTGTTCAGGATTATTTCAAATTACAGGCCTTCAAAAATTTCAATGCTGTCGCCTTCAGCTAACTGAACGATAGCTTTTTTGTAGTCGGAAGTTTTACCAACGGAACGGCCCATGCGTTTTTCTTTACCTTTAACGCGAACAGTATTTACATCAACAACTTTAACTTTGAAGATTTCTTCAATAGCTTTTTTGATTTCAATTTTGTTAGCGCTTAAAGCAACTTTGAAAACATATTTGTTGTGTTCCATCAAGCCGATGGATTTTTCAGTTACAACAGGTTTGATAATGATATCACGTGCTTCCATTATGCCAGCACCTCCTCAACTTTAGCGATTGCATCTTTAGTGATGATCAGCTTGTTGTGAGTTAATAAATCATATACATTAATGGATGCTGCAGCAACCGGTGTAACCCCTTCGATATTACGAGCGGATTTTGTTACATTTTCATCCACTTCTGCGGTAACAACTAATGCTTTGTTATCAACTTTTAATGCATTCAGAACTTTTACCATTTCTTTTGTTTTTGGCTGATCAAAGTTCAGTGCATCCAGTACAATGATTTCATTTTCTGCAACTTTACTGGAAAGTACAGATTTTAATGCAAGACGTCTTTTTTTCTTTGGAATGGAGAAGCTATAATTTCTTGGTTTTGGACCAAATGTAATAGCACCACCACGCCACAGTGGAGAACGGCTTGTACCCGCACGAGCACGACCAGTCCCTTTCTGTCTCCATGGTTTGCGGCCGCCGCCTCTTACTTCCCCTCTGGATTTGGTGCAGTGAGTACCCTGGCGCCAGCTAGCCATCTGCAATACAACAGCTTCATGTACAACGCTTTCATTTGGTTCAACACCGAATACTGCATCATTCAGTTCGATTTCACCAACCTGTGCGCCTTCTACATTTAATAAAGCTACTTTTGGCATTTGTAGTTTCCTCCTTTCTTGCGACAGTTATTACTTCGCTTTTACAGCAGTTTTGATTGTAATCATAGATTTGTTAGGACCAGGTACAGAACCTTTCACTAACAGCAAGTTGCGTTCAGCATCAACTTTAACGATTTCTAAGTTCTGAACAGTTACTTTCAGACCACCCATGCGACCTGGCAACTGACGGCCTTTGAATACGTGGTTTGGACCCAACGCACCCAGGGAACCGGAACGACGGTGGTATTTAGAACCGTGAGCCATAGGACCTCTGGACTGACCGCAACGTTTGATGCTACCCTGGAAACCTTTACCTTTGCTGATACCTGTTGCATCAACAACGTCCCCAGCTTCGAATACATCAGCTTTGATCACCTGACCTAACTGATATTCAGCAGCGTTTTCAACGCGGAATTCTCTTAAATATCTCATTGGTTTTGCCTGAGCTTTTGCGAAATGACCTTTCTGAGGTTTGATCGCACGAACTTCTTTGATTTCATCAAAACCAACCTGAATAGCTTCATAGCCATCATTATCAGTAGTTTTTGTCTGGATGACTGTGCAAGGACCTGCTTCAATTACTGTTACAGGAATTGCTTTACCTTCTGGAGAAAAGATCTGAGTCATACCAATTTTCTTACCTAAAATAGCTTTCATCTTGCCACCTCCTTAAGCTTTACAAACGATTATAATTTGATTTCGATTTCAACGCCGGATGGTAAATCCAAACGCATCAGAGCTTCAACAGTTTTCTGATTGTGATCAAAGATATCAATCAGACGTTTATGTGTTCTCATTTCGAACTGTTCACGGGAGTCTTTGTTTACATGAGGAGATCTCAAGATTGTAAACACATTTTTTTCGGTCGGCAGTGGAACCGGACCGGATACATTGGCTCCTGTTTTTTTCGCAGTTTCAACGATTTTCTGAGCAGACTGATCCAGTAATTTGTGATCGAATGCTTTCAAACGAATTCTGATTTTCTGTTTTGCCATGTTTTTCCCTCCTTCGCGCCCGATTAACGGACATTCTCCACGGAAGTTACCTAGTACACGGTGTCTGGCGTGTCGCCGTCGCTAGCAATCTCCCGTTTCATCGCATGTCTTACGCAACTTCTAAATCTTATCACACCAAAACTGTATTTGCAAGGCTTTTTTTCGGATTTTAAGCCATTTTCAGCGCTTTTTGCATTATTAATATTTATACTATATACTTTCTTTTTTGCATTGTTTATATTTTTGTTTTTCTTTTATTTTTATAAATTTCACCATATATATTCAAAATACATATATAAAATGGCGCCTGCTGCTGCAGACGCCACAAAAAGAATCTCTTCCTATTTATAATGTTATATAATCAATGCCGGGAACATCATTGGCAGATACACAATCAGTAGGAACACAAACAGCAAACCAATCAAATACGGAATAACTGCTTTCGCAATCATCTCAATCGGCATACCAGTAATACCAGAAGCTACAAATAAATTAATCGCTACCGGCGGTGTAATCATACCAATAGCTATCCCTACTACGAACAAAATACCGAAATGAATCAAATCCACACCCAAACCTTGTACCAACGGCAAAAATACCGGAGTCAGGATGATAATTGCAGAAGATGTTACCATAAACACACCTGCAATAATAATGATTACAGCAACCAATGTCATCAAGATATATTTATTAGTAGAAATACTCAATACCGCATTAGCAATGGCATCCGGAATACTGTAGCTTGCCAGCACCCAGCCAAAAGGACCACTGCATGCAATAATAATCATAATTACCGCAGAAGTTTTCGCACTACCTTTCATAATATCAAATAATTTCGGAAAGGTCATATCACGATAAATGACAAAAGACGCAAAAAGCGCATACACAACC